>CALVWG010000092.1 GCA_944364655.1 uncultured Bacilli bacterium
AATCAAATAAAGATAAAAAGAACAATAATATTATTCAAAATAACATAAAAAAAGTAATTTTAATGTTATTAATCAAAATAAAAAGAGCATTATTTAAAAATAATACCCTTTTGTCAACAGTCTGAAAGGAAGTATTTTTTATACTTCCTTTTATATTAGAAATTTTAATTAATTTCTTTTATTTTTCCTGTTAATATACTAAATAGATAAGTATAAATTGGAACATTTTTTTGCTTTTTTATATATTCTTTATAGCCATTTAGCTGATTAATATATGCTTCATCAGTTATATCATTTAATTTATAATCTATAATATCAATGTGGTCTTTATATACTATCATTAAATCAATTATACCATGATAAATTGATGAATCTTTTTCGTAAATAAATTCATATTCTTGATAAATTTCAGCATTTTGAATGTTTTTAAAAAGAGTGCTTTTCAAAAGTTTTTCAATTAAACTTTTAAGCCAATTATTTTCAATTAAGGTTGGATTGTAGTTTTTGAAATCAATTAGTTCTAATGTTTCATGGACTTTTGTTCCTAGATCCATATTTCTTTTTGTTTCTTTATCAATGATGGTTATGTTATTTTTAGAAAAAGTTTTATTTTCAATATCTTTTGTACTTATATTAATTTCATTAACGCTTATTTCCGTGTTATTTTTTTCTATATTTATTTTTAAATCTTTAGATTTTAAATAATCTTTTGTTAAATTAATAGTGTTTATGTCAATTTTGTTTTTATAATAATTTAGTTCATTTGGTATTGAATAAAGTAAATCTGCTAAAGAAGAATATTTATATCGAATACTTTTAATTATATGAGCATTTTCATCTTTAATTTCTTGATTGTTTTCTTTTTCTGGAATTAAGAATATCATTTTTTCTTTAGCTCTAGTTAAGGCTACATAAAATAGTCTTATTTTTTCTGATATGTCATCTTTTTTAATTTTTTCTTTAATTAATAATTTAATTATATTTTCTTTTATTCCATCGCTAAAAATAGGAACATAAATTGGACTATCTTTTTCATAAATAATTAATCCTTTTAAATCAGCTTTACTAAAAGATTTATATAAACCATTAAAATAACATATTGGAAATTCTAAGCCTTTAGATTTATGAATGTTCATAATTTTGACACTGTTGGAAGAAGAGGTGCCAAGATTATATTTGATTTTTTCATCTTTTGTTAATAGTTCATCTAAAAAGGAAATAAATTCTTCTAAATTATGACCTAAAGAACTATAATTTTTAGTTAAATTAATAATAGTTTCTAGTCTAGTAGTTGCTTCTTCAATATCGCCATTAATAATTAATTTATTATAAAAATCTGTTATTTCAATTATTTCATTTAATATTTTTTCGATTGATGTAATTTCTAATTTTTTGGTTATTGGTTCTAAGGTTTTATAAATAATGGAATTTTTAAATTGAAAGTTTGTAAAAATTGTAAATAAATCTTTATCAGAAAGACGATATAAAAAACTACGAGCTACTGATAAAAAGGCGTGTTTAAATTTTTCTTGATAATTATTTTCTTTAATTTCCTTTAATAAAATAAAAATGTTTTTGATAAGGTAGATATCAGTGTTATTATTTAGTTCTTCATCTTTGTATAAAGTTAATGGGATTCCCAAGTATTCAAATATTTTTTTGGTTAAATCAAATGAAGAATTTCGATCCATAATTATGCAAAAGTCTTTGTATGTTGCAGGTCTTTTTTCGTCTTTTTTCATATCATAAATAAGGTAATTTGAATTTATTTTTGTTAATATATCTTTGCCAATTGCAAATATTTCTATTTCTTCTTTGGTATATTCTTTAGAATCAGTATCATATGTTAATATTTCCATTTGATTATTATTAGTTGTTTTACCATTTTCTTCATAAGAAAGATTACCAAATACCATTTGATGAGAAGTTTGATAATCAGCATTACCAATTTCTTCATCCATTATTGGATTAAAAATAGTGTTTATGTTATCTAATACTTCTTTTCTGGAACGAAAGTTTTTTAATAAATCGATTTTTAAACCGTTTTGATTTTGAGAATAAGCGTTGTATTTTTGACGAAAAATATTAGGGTTAGCATTTCGAAAACGATAAATACTTTGCTTAATGTCACCAACCATATAAACATTTTTATTTTCAATTAACGAAATAAATTTTTCTTGAATATCTGAAGTGTCTTGATATTCATCAACCATTATCTCTTTGATTTCGTTTTTTAAATTAATTCGAATATCATCGTTTTCTTCTAATATTTTTAAAGATAAATGAGCAATGTCATTAAAATCAAATAAGTAATTTTGCATTTTAAAAGAAGTTAGTTTTTGAAAATATTTTGTTAATATTTCAATGATTATTAGTAAATGATTTTTACTTTCTAAATAATCATTAATAATTGTTTCTTGATTGCCATAAATGGTTAAATCTTTTAATTCTTTATTTACTTTATTAATTCTTTCTTTTGCTTCTTTGGTTTCTTCATCGCTTCCTCTTTTAAGAATTGGTAATTTAAAAACGTTTATTTTTGCAATTAATTCATTTAAAGAATTATAATTGTTTAAATCTTTAGAAGTTTCTAACATCTTATAATAGTAGTCAGTTTCAAAGTAACTTTTTTCTAATTCTATAGAGGCTATTAATTCTGCTATTTTGTTTTTTAATATATTAAGATATTCTGATATTATTGAATCGATTTTTTGAGGATTATAAAAATTATTAATGTAATTTTTTAAATAGCTATCTAAATCAATTCTTATCTCTAATTTATTAGCTAAATTTAAAACATTTAAAAAAAGTTCATCATCATCTTTTATACAATTTGTATCAATCCAATTTTGAAATAATAAATTATCATTTTTTTCATAATATTCATTAAAAATTTCTCTTAAAATTCTTCTTTTTTCTTTATTTAAAATAGTTGAATCTGTTATTGTTATATTTTCGGGAATATTTAATAAATAGTGATATTTTTTAACTAATGATAACGCAAAAGAATCAAAAGTTGTAATGTAAGCAGCATCAATTTTAGCTAATTCTTCAGTTAAGTTTTCTTTTTCTAAATTTTTTTTGATTCTTTCTTTCATTTCACCAGCAGCAGCGTTAGTAAAAGTTAAAATTAAAAGTTCATTAATATGAATCCCTTTTTTAATTAATTCTAAAACTCTTGTTGTTAAAACAGCTGTTTTGCCAGATCCAGCTCCGGCTGAAACAATAATGTTTGTTCCGGTTGTATTTATTGCTTTTAATTGATCAGTCGTCCAAGCCATTATTTTCCTCCTTTTTTAAAAATGTTTTATCACTTTCTAAATAAATGTAATCTTTTGCTTTTTTGTAACAAATATCTTTAAATTTACAATATTCACAACTAATGTTATCTTTATTATCAATGATTTTAGGGTCTATTTGAAATTTAGCATTTAAAATGTTATCAACACAATTATAAATGTTTTTTTCAATTATTTTGGTTAATTTAGTAGTTGTTTCTTCATCTAACATTTTGGCTGTAAAAGCAAAGTTTCCATCTTTTTTTTCTTTTAAACCCGTGATTAATTTTGAATCTTGATAACTGTTATCCACAAGTTCTAATATATTTTTGTTTGGATTACTGTAACCTTGTAATTTTAAAGAATTTTTTTGTTCTGTTTTATAATTCTTTTTAGCATTAAACTTTATTTTAGGAAGAATTACTTTTTGAAGATAAAAGCCCCCTAAAATGATATTATTAAATCGATTTATTTTATTTGCTAAAAAAAGATAGGTTGGTAATTGTAAATTAAATCCTAAGGGAAAATATGATGGATTAATTGTAGTATTACCTGTTTTATAATCAGTGATGTTAATAACTGTATGGTTATTAACTTCTGTATAACTGATTTTATCTATTTTTCCTTTAAATGTTACAGGAATAATTCCTTTAATTGGAACTTCAACTGTTTCTTCTGTTATTTTATTTTTTAAACTTGAAAACTTTTCTTGATTTTTTATAATTTCAATAACATATTTTAGTTCTTTTTTTAATTTATTTAAAAAATATTTATCTTTATAACTTAAATCTAAATCTTTTGTAAATTTTGTAAAATAATAATCAAAATCAAATTCTTCATCGTAAATTCTTTCTAATATTTGATGATATAAATTACCAATTATGATATTAAATGTTTCTTCAAAGGGACTAATTTTTAAAATATGTTCTAAGTAATATTTAAAAGCACATTTGTTATAATTATCTAAACTTGTATAAGATATAGTTAAATTGTTTTTTAAATAAGTGTATAAATCTTCTTTTATTATTCCGGTAAATTTTTCTTCATATGTTCGATAAGGAAGTTGATAAGTATTATTTAAAAGAATTAATTCGTTAGTTATAGTGTTGTATTTTGTATAATTATCTAATAATTTAGCAAGATAAAATTTATTAAAATCATGAGACACATTAAATTTTAAATGATTTTCTTTATTAATTTCATAGTTATTTAATAAAGAAGAAGGGTAACATTCTTTACCTAAATGTGTTTTACAGTATGTGATAATACAATTATTAGTATTATTAATCATATTTTGAGTTTCCTCTTTACTTAATTTATTTAGTTCAGTAGTTGTGGAGTAGCCTAACATATCTTTTTCTAAATCACTTAAGTAATCTTCATCTTTGTAAATAACTGGACATTTATTATTAAATCCTAAAATAAAAACATATTCATCTTCATTTGTAATTGTTAATAAGTCGATTTCTTTAACACAATTTGTTGAAGGATTTTGCTTTGTTTTTTTGCTTTTTAATTTGTTTTCAATAAAAGATATTTTGTTTTGTAAGTTTTGATATTTGTTGATAATTGAAATTACATCGCTAATTATGTCATTATTGTTTTGGCTATCTGGTAAATTTTGCAAATAATCTATTCCTTTTTGTTCGTCTTGCTTATATAAATAAAAAAAATTAGATACAATTGGAATTTCAATTAGATTGGTTCTTTCTTTTAAAAAAATAGGAATATGCATTAAATTAAAAATTCTAATAATTTTAGGAAGATAATCATCGTTAATATTCTTAATATATATTTTGTTGATATCAATTTTATTGTTAATAAGTTCAGCTATTTTTTCACCAACAAAACTTACTTCTTCATCAATATTATCTAGTTCATATATTGTAGGCTTAAAACTATTTGTTAAAGTAGTAATAAACTTTTTGTTAGAAAAATCTTTTAATGATTCAGTTAAATCTTTTCTTTCTAAAATATTATAAAATAATAACTCATTTTGCTTTAAAAAGTTATAAAAAAGTTTATTTGGTTTTATAAGATTGTTTTTAATTAATTTTTGCTTTAAATTTTGTAGATAAATACCTTTTGGAGTAGTAAATTTTTCAACTGGATAAAATAATAAAGTTTTTAAGTATTTTTTTGCTACTTCTAAAATAACATTTTCTTCAGAAATGATAAAATCTAGAGCTTCGTTAGTAAATTTATAAGGATAATTATTAAAAAATTCATTTAATGAATAAAATTTGTAATTAGTAAAGGGTTCTTTTTCTCTTATTTGTTTAATAAAATTATTTTTATTTTCGTTGTTTGTAATGATAATTTTAGTCATTGTACTTCACCTTAAATGATTATAACATAACTTTTTTTAATTATTGTTGTCAATTTAAATAACAAAAAATTAAAAGTGTTTATATTTGTGTAAAAATGAGCTATAATCTAATTAAGAATAGGTGATTCTATGGTTAAATTGGAATGGGATTTTAGTTCATTTTTTAAAAGTTATGAAAAAATATTAAAAGAAGAAAAAGATTAATGGAGGTGATTTTGTGGCGTTTATAGAAGTTAAAAAATTATCTAAGACTTATCAGATGGGTGAGGTAACAATAAAAGCAGTTGAAAATATTTCATTTAATATTGAAGAAGGAGAATTGGTTGTTATTTTAGGACCGTCTGGAGCTGGTAAAACGACTGTTTTGAATATTTTAGGGGGAATGGATTCTCCTAGTAGCGGAGCTGTTATAATTGATGGGAAAGATATTTCAAAATATAATCGTAAAGCTTTAACAAATTATAGGCGATATGACATAGGTTTTGTTTTTCAATTTTATAATTTGGTTGGTAATTTAACGGCATTAGAAAATGTTAGTTTAGCTAGTCAAATTTGTAAACATCCTAAAGATAGTTTAGAAACTTTAAAACAAGTTGGTTTAGAAAAAAGAAAAGATCATTTTCCGGCTCAATTATCGGGTGGTGAACAACAAAGAGTAAGTATTGCAAGAGCACTAGCAAAAAATCCTAAATTGTTATTATGTGATGAACCAACAGGAGCACTAGATTCTAAAACTGGAAGAATGATTTTAGAATTATTGCAAAATACTTGTCATAAAGAACATATGACAACAATTATTATTACCCATAATGCTGTTATTAGTGAAATGGCAGATAAAGTTATAAAAATTAAGAATGGCCAAGTTGATGATATTATTATTCAAAAAAATCCAAAATTAGTAAAGGATATTGATTGGTAATGTTAATTTTTAAAAATAGTTTTATAAAAATTAGAAAATCTTTGGGTCGATTCTTTTCTTTAATTTTTATAGTGGCTTTAGGAAGTGCTTTTTTTGCTGGTGTAAGAGAAACATCTAATGACATGATAAAAACTGTTGATAGTTATTATGATGAATATAATTTAATGGATTTTAGAATTGTTAGTACAATGGGGTTAACTACTGATGATGTTAATTCTTTGAAAGAACTTGATAATGTTTTAAAAGTTGTTCCGGGGTATTCTTTTGAAACAGTAGTTAACGGTGATGCAACTAAAATATATAGTTATTCTAATGAAATAAACGATGTTAAAATTGTAGAAGGCAGAGAATTATTAGCTGAAAATGAAATATTAGTTGAGAAAGGCACTTATAATATTGGCGATGAAATAGTTTTAGAAAATGATGCTTTAGATTTTGTTAGTAGCAATAAATTTGTTGTTGTTGGAATTGTAGAAAGCCCAATGTATATTTATGAAAACAAGGGAATATCTACTGTTAGTGATGGTAAATTAGATACTTTTATGTATATTTTGCCTAGTAATTTTGATTTAAATTATTATACCGATGTCTATTTAACTGCTAAAGGAAGTTTAGAAGAAACTGCTTATTGGGATAATTATAAAGAGACAATCGATAAATTAAATACTGAATTAATTAATTTAAAACCTATTAGAGAAACAGCCCGTTATGAAGAAATTAAAGCTGAAGCTATGAAAAAAATATATGATGCTCAAGAAGAACTGGAACAAAAAAAGCAAGAAAATGAAAAGAAATTTGCGGATGCTAAAAATCAATTGGTGGAAAGTGAAAAAGAGTTACAAAACGGTTGGAATGAATATAATGATGGTAAGACAACTTTAGAAAATACTAAAAAAGAAATGGAAAGTTTATTTGCTTCAAAAGAAGAAGAAATAAAAAATGGTGAACAAGCTTTAAATGAATCGTTAAAAGGATATAATATATCTTTATCGGAAGTACCTAATATGATAGTTACTTTAGAAGAACAAATAAAAAAATTAGAAGAAATAATTAAAACACTTGATGAAAGTGATCCGACATACAGACTTTATAATGAACAGTTAAATAGTTTAAAAACCTCTTTAGATGGTTTTAACCAAATTAAAAGTGCCAGTGATAGTTTGGAAGCTGGAAAAGTAGAATTAGATAATGGTAAAGCTTCTTGGAATGTTGAATATAATAATTCGTTAAAGTCTTTAAACGAAGCTTATCAAGATTTATTAAATGGTGAATCATCTTTAGCTACAGGAAAAGCCAGTTATGAAACTAATTATGCAACTTATCAAGCTGAAATTGCTAAAGCTGAGCAAGAAATTCAATCAGCTAGAAGTGATGTTGATAATTTAGAAAAACCAGTTTGGTATTTATTTGATCGAGAAGATAATGCTGGTTACACAACTTTTTATGACGCGGCGACTAAAGTTGATT
The DNA here is from genome assembly GCA_944364655.1 of uncultured Bacilli bacterium. Lineage (GTDB taxonomy): Bacteria > Bacillota_I > Bacilli_A > RF39 > UBA660 > Ventrenecus. The sequence continues at coordinate 7,994 of CALVWG010000092.1, forward strand.
CTATTGCTGCTGTTTTTCCTTTATTTTTCATATTAGTTGCCTTTTTGATGGGTATGAATACTATGACCAGAATGATTGAGGAAGAAAGAAGCGAAATAGGGTTATTTGTATCGTTAGGATATTCAAAAAGTAAAATAATTAGTAGTTATATATTTTATGTTTTAATTGCTACCGTCATCGGTTTAGTTATTGGACTTAGTGTAGGCTATTTTGTAGTTCCAATTGTAATAAATAGAGTATATGTTTCAATGTTTATTTTGCCAGAGTTACAATTATACTTTAATTATTTGGCTGCATTAATTATTTGTTTAGTAAGTTTTGGAGCAATGATCAGCGTTACTTTTATTGCGGCGAATAGAAATTTTTTATTAATGCCAGCTAATTTATTAAGACCGGAAGCTCCTAAAAAAGGTAAAAAAGTTTTTTTAGAAAAAATAAAATTAATATGGAATCATTTAAGCTTTACATGGAAAGTTACAGTTCGTAATTTGTTTAGATATAAAAAAAGAATTATTATGACATTGATTGGTATTTCTGGGTGTACAGCTTTATTATTAACAGGTTTTGGAATTCAAGATAGCATAGGAACATTAATGGATAAACAATTTGGAGAAATAGAAGTTTATGATGGAATATTGTTTTTAAATGAAGAAGTTAAAGAAACTGATGAAAATATAAATAATGTTTTGGTAAATAATCAAGTCAATGAATTTACTTATTTAAATATGGAAAATTATAAATTTAATGTAAAAAATAAAAATATTGATATTTATTTGATGGCTTTTGAGGATAGGGATGTTGTTGATAATTTTATTCATTTAAAAAACAGTAACAATGAGCCAATTTCATTAGATGACAGTGGTGTAGTTATATCTTCTAAAACAGCAAAAATGTTAGGCGTTAATGTTGGAGATACTTTTGAAATTAGAAATGGTGATAATGAACTATTTGTATTAAAAATAGCCAATATAAGTAATAATTATGTAAATCATTATATTTATATGACAGATAATTATTTAAAACAAAATATGAAAAATGACAATTTAAATGCCATAATGATTAATTTAGATGGGTTAGACGCAACAAAGGTTGGTAATAATTTAATAGCAAGTAATTATTTTAGTAATATTCAATATACAACTGATAGTATGCAAATTTTTGAAGATGTTATTAGAAGTATGAAAGATATAGTTTTATTAATAATTGGCTTTTCAACATTTTTAGCAATTACTGTTTTGTATAATTTAACTACTATTAATATAAGTGAAAGAACAAGAGAGATCGCGACATTAAAAGTTTTGGGATTTCATGATAATGAAGTATCAGCTTATGTTTATCGAGAAACTTTAGTTTTAACTATTATAGGTATTTTAATTGGCTTTGGTTTTGGATATTTATTAAATCAGTTTGTAATGACAGTAGCTGAAACTGATGAAATATTATTTGTAAAAGATATTTATGGGTTAAGTTACTTATACACATTCTTAATTATGACTTTGTTTACAATTATCGTACAATTTATAACATATTTTATTTTAAAGAAAATAAATATGATTGATTCGTTAAAATCAGTAGAATAGTTATTAAAGCAAAAAACTTTAATAACTTTTTTTATGTGATTTAAAAAAATATAGTATGTTAGTAAAATTTTATATTTATGTTTATAAAAATTAAATAAAAACTTAATTTTAATTATTTTGGTTTTCAATATAAGTTTTTAATTGTTCATAGTTTAAGGCACCTGGTATTTTTTGCTTAATAACTTTATCCTTAATAATAAATGTATTTGGATATGAGGTAATATAATAATCTTCAAAAGTTTTGCTATTTTCATCGATTAAAACAGGGAAACTGAAATTATTTTCTTTTATAAATTCTGCAATTTCATTTTGAGAAGCTTTACTTATTTTTGGACTTATAATAGTTAAAATTATAACATTACTGTTTAAATATTCTTGATAAAGTTTTTCAATATCATTTAATTCATTTTTACAAATGTTGCAATTTAATGACCAAAAATTTAAAAAAATAATTTTTCCTTGATAATCTTCTAATTTATAATTTACGCCATTTAAGTCTTTTAAGTTAAATGAAGGAGCATCTATTAAATTAACATTGACTTTATCATTTCCACAATTGGATAATCCAGATTCATTGATGTTACAACTATTTAAATTTTTAGTTGGAATTAAATTAATTCCTTTAACTAAAAGGATAAAACCTAGTATTATTAATAAAATTCCTCCTATTTTTATTAACTTAACTAATAATTTTTGATGTTTTTTTAATAAATTAAGTGCTTCATTTGTGAATAAACCTAAAATTATAAAGGGAATTAAAAAGCCAAGTGCATAAACAAATAATAATAAATTACCAATCAAAGCATTTTCATTGCTACCCGCAAGCATTAAAACTGAGGATAATGCAGGACCGACACAAGGTGTCCAAGCAAAGCTAAAAAGAAATCCTAAAACAAATGCTAATAAAGGATTCATTTTTTTAAAATTTAAATTTGTATTTATCTTTTTTTCTTTTTGTAAGAAATTAATTTTAATAATTCCTATTTGAAAAAAGCCTAAAATCATTATTAATAAGCCACATATTATTAATAATAGGAAACGATAGCTTTGAAAAAATAATCCTATTGTTCTAACAGATAAACCTAAAATAAAAAATGATGTTGAAATTCCTAATATAAAAAATAAAGTGTGAAAAAAAGTTGTTTTTCTTTGATAGGTTATAGATCCATCTTTATTAATAGTTTTTGTATTACCTGATAAATAGCTCATATATAAAGGAATAATTGGAATAATACAAGGTGAAAAAAACGAAATAATTCCTTCTATAAAAATTGAGATAAATTGAAAACTTTCAATCATATTAACCTCCATCTAACTTCGGTATTTTATCAAATTTTTATTTTTTTGAAAAGTATTAAAATTTAAATATAATAAGTAACTCCATAATGTGTTGAAAAATGTTTACATTATACATAAATAATGTTAAAATATATTTCGAGTAAGCGATTACTCCTTGCTTTTTATTTAATAAAAAGCCATTAGACCATAAGGAGGTGTAGAAATGAACAAATACGAAATCATGTTTATTGTTAAAGCTACTATGGAAAGTGCAGATGTTAAAAAGTGTGCTGAAAGTTTTAAATCTTTAATAAATGATTTAAAAGGAAAAGTAGTTGAATACAAAGAACTTGGTGAAAAGAAACTTGCTTATCCAATAAAAAAAGAATTAAATGGATATTATTATGTTATGCAAGTTGAAGCTAATAAAGATATTATTAGTGAATTTGACCGTAAAATTCGTTTAGATGAAAATGTTTTAAGACATTTAATAATTCGTCAAGAAGAGGAGTAAAAAATGAATAAGGTTATATTAATAGGTAGATTAACTAGAGATCCCGAAATGAGAACAACTGGTAGTGGTGTTGCAGTAACACGTTTTACTGTCGCTGTTTCTCGACCTTATAATCCTCAAAATGGACAACCACAAACAGATTTTATTGGGTGCATTGCTTGGAGAAGACAAGCTGAAAATATTGCAAAATATTGTACAAAAGGCACACAAGTTGCTGTTGAAGGTAGAATTCAAACAGGAAGTTATGATGGACAAGATGGACAAAAACATTATACTACGGATATTATTGCTGATAGTGTGACATTTTTAAGTTCAAAAAATTCATCAAATACTGATTCTCAATTTGATTCATCAAATTTTAGTCAACCAATGCCTAATTATGATGAAAGTCAAAATATACCAACAACAGATTTAAATGATGATCCATTTAAAGATTTTGGCGAAGAAATAGCTTTATCAGATGATGATCTACCATTCTAAGAAAGGAGATTATAAAGATGGCTGAATATAGAAGAAAAAAGAAAAAAATATGTCAAATGTGCGCTGGAAAAAGCGTTGATTATAAAGATGTTATGATTATAAATAAATATATTAGCGAAAAAGGTAAAATTTTACCTCGTCGTATGACTGGCGCTTGTGCAAAACACCAAAGACATATTGCAGAACAAATTAAGTATGCAAGATTTATGGCTTTAATACCTTATGTAAAATAGAATACTGTATAAAAGTATTCTTTTTTTTGATTAAGTTTTTTTATTTCTTCTTTTTTTGATATACTTTTTGTAGGTGATTTTTTTGAAAAAAGAAGATGGATATTTAATTTTAGATTCTTTAAATGTTTCTCAGGTTATTCCGCGTGATAATGGTAGTAATATTTTAAAGTTTTATAATGGTCAAGAAGTATATTTTAAAGAAAGTTCTTTAGCTTTAAGTATTGGACATATATTTAGTGCAAAAATTTTAAAAAGCATTGGTGTTAAAGTTGTCGAAGTAGATATAGCAAAATATAATAATCATGAGGGGTTAATTTCAACTAGTTATAATCCTGATCATTTAAAAGAAATAACTTTAAAAAATGTTTTAGATAAATATTTTTTAGAAGTAATAATTAAAAAAAAGCATAAATCGTATATTAAAAGTTCTTATGATTTATATAATTTAGAAGATTTATCCTCTGCCTTATTTTATTTTTTTAAAAATGAAGTTAATACTGAAGAAATAGTTTCTTCTTTAATGAATGATATTATTCGCTTGTTTTTTTGCCAGTTTATTTTAGGGTGGTATGATATGCATTATCGTAATATTGTTATTTTAAAAGGTAAAGATTTTCATTTAGCACCTTTTTTTGATTTTGATGGAGATTTTAGTTTAGATTTAAATTCAAATTATTATGTTGTTTCTTTAAATAACAAAAGATTAAATCCTAAAAAAAGAAATAAGCCAATTGAAATTTTGGAAGATTCATTGAATAATTATTACAATTATTTTAAAAGTATATTTAATACTTTGCCTACTAAAGAAGAAATTTTAAATGAAATTCAATTTATAAAAAATTTATCTCCTAATTTACTAACTCATATTTGTTATGATAAATATATTTTTCAAATAAATGAATTATTGAAAAGATATGAAAATATTTTTTTAATAAAATAACGTTTATTTCTATCTATTTTTTGATATAATATGTTATGTTTAAGGAGGTCTTCTTTATGAAAGTTATCTTATTAAAAGATGTTAAAGGAAAAGGAAAGAAAAATGATATTTTGAATGTAAGTGATGGTTACGCTACAAATTATTTGATAAAAAATGGTTTAGCTGTTATGGAAACTAAAAAAAGTAAGGAAGTTTTAGATAAAGCTTTATTAGATAAACATTTGGAAGAAGAAACTTTGGTATCTGAATATACAGCTATTGGTAAGGAATTAGAAAAAAAACAAATTGTATTTCATGTTAAAACTGGTAAAGATGATAAAATTTTTGGAATGATTTCTACTAAACAAATTAGTGATGAATTAAAAAAAATGGGCTATACAATTGATAAAAAATGTATTAAATTAGATCATTCATTGGATTCTTTGGGTGTTCATAATGTTAAAATTGAACTTCATAAAAGAGTTTCATTTATTATTAAAATCGTTTTAAAGAAGTAGGTGGTTATTATGGCAGCAAGAGTAATGCCGCAAAATTTGGAAGCTGAAATGAGTGTTTTAGGGGTCACTTTCTTAAATCCTTATGCAATGGAAAAAATTATGGAGAATTTGACTGAAGACATGTTTTTTAGTGATGCACATAAAAAAATATTTTCTGCTTTAGTATCTTTATATAAAAATAATATTCCAATTGATATAACAACAGTTAAAAATGAACTTGATAAGCAAAAAAATTTAAATGCTATTGGTGGTATTGAATATTTAAGTGAAATTATTGATTCTGTTGCAACTAGTGCAAACTTGGATTATTATATGGAAATTGTTAAAGATAAAGCAACTAGAAGAAAATTAATTGATACAGCAACTAATATAGTTACCGAAGCTTATGATGAAGAAGAAAATTTAACTGGCTTATTAGATTCTTCGGAACAAAAACTTTTAAATGTTATTAGAACCCGTAAAACTAGTGAATTTAAACCAATAACTGAAGCTTTAAGAGAAGCTCATGAAAATTTGGAAAGAATGAGTAAAAATAAAAGTGCAGTAACTGGTTTAACTACTGGCTTTAAAGACTTGGATAAAGCTACGGCTGGCTTACATGAAGGAGAGTTAATAATATTAGCTGCCCGTCCTGGTATGGGAAAAACCGCTTTTGCTTTAAATATTGCTACAAATGCCGCTATGAGTACAGATAAAGCAGTCGCTATTTTTAATTTGGAAATGAGCGCTGAACAATTAGTTAATCGAATGATTAGTTCTGTTGGGCAAATTGAAGGTGAAAAATTAAAAACAGGAATGTTAAATGATAACGATTGGAAAAGATATACTGAAGCTATGAGTGAACTTGCTGATACTAATATTTTTATTGAAGATGATGCTTCAGTTACTGCTCCTGAAATAAAGGCAAAGTGTCGAAGACTTGCTTCTAGTCCTAAAGGTCTTGCACTAGTAGTAATAGATTATTTACAGTTGGTTACTACAGGAGGACGAGTTGAATCAAGACAAGTTGAAGTTTCTGAAATTTCTCGTGCTTTTAAAACTATGGCAATGGAATTAAAAGTTCCAGTTATTGCTTTAGCTCAGTTATCACGTAATGCTGAAAGACGTGAATCAAATCAACCTCGGTTAGCCGATTTACGTGAATCTGGATCAATTGAACAAGATGCAGATTTGGTATTATTTTTAAATAGACAAGACTATTTTGAAACTAAAACTGCTGAAAACAAAAGTAATATTGTTCCAGTTGATGTTATTATTGCTAAACATAGACGTGGTAGTACAGGTTTATTTCAAATATTATTTGAATTAAATAAAAGCTGTTTTAAACCTTATTCACCAATGGAAGAAATTTAAAATATATTTATATTATATAAATTGTTTTAATAAAAATTATAAACTCCCGTTAATTGGATATTTACATGGGGGGGGGTTATTGTGATAAAATTACTATAGCGAAGCTATGGTAATTTTTTTTTATGAAAAGAGTGATAAAATGAAGCTAGAAAAATATAAGAAAAAAAAATTAAAAAAAACAGGAATAATAACATTTACAATAGCTTTTATTTTGTTAATAACCGGAGTATTTTTATATACCTCATTTGCTTCATTTGAAACAAGAGAAAACTTTAATATTATAAATGGCAATGTTCAAGAGCAAGGTGATTTATATTTTGCTTTTTATATAAATGAAAATATATCAAAAACAATGCCAAAAAAAGGTGAAGGATATTCTTTAGATCAAGAAAAAACAACTTGTACAAATGGTGCAAGTATCGAGTTTGATCCAATTGAGTGGACAGTAAAAGTAGTGAATATGACAACTGCTAAAACCAAATGTAACTTATATTTTAAAATCGAAACATTTAGTGATAGTTTAATTACATGCAGTCAAAACAACAGTGCTGCAAATTGTTTTATTGAAAATAGTAGTAAAAATTTAGAAGAATTAGCTTTTGATAATACAGCTGATAACAATTTAAGATATATTGGAGCCAATCCAAATAACTATGTTTCATTCAATAATGAATTATGGCGTATAATTGGTGCAATGAATAACATGGATGATGGAACAGGAAAAAAAGAAACTAGATTAAAAATAATTAGAAATGAATCGATAGGGCTTTACAGTTGGGATAATAAAGCAGCAGGTGTTGGCTCATCAAATAGTGAAAATGGAAGTAATGACTGGACAGATAGCGCATTACAAATAATGTTAAATGAAGGAGCATATTGGAATCGTACAGTAGGGGAATGTCCATATGGTCAAAATGGCGCTACAACATCATGTGATTTTAGTAGCAATGGATTAACAAATGAAGCAAAAGAAATGATAGGAGATACATTATGGAAATTAGGTGGTACAGCAAATATTAGTAATTCAGATAATTATATAATAAGCAAATGGTATGATTATGAAAGAAGTACAACAGTATTTAATAATCGTTCGATAGAATGGACAGGAAAAATCGGTTTAATATATCCAAGTGATTATGGCTTTGCAACAAACGGTGGAATTACAACAAATAGACAAATTTGTTTAACAACATCATTCATTAATTGGTTAGATGAAGGTTATAAATATTGTTATGGAAATGATTGGTTATTTTATAATGGAGCATCTCAATGGAGCTTAACGCCTGATACATCGACTGGATATGGCATATTTAGATTGTATTCAACTGTTGGAAATCTTTTCTATGGCGTAAGTGATAAAAGAAATGTTGTTAGACCGTCACTTTATTTCAAATCAAATATAAAAATAATTAGTGGAGATGGTAGTGAAACTAATCCATATCAGTTATCTATGTAATAAATAAATTGAAAATAAAATAAAAAAATGATATAGTTAAAATATGTAGGAAGTAGGAATAAAAGTTATGAAAAAAAGAATAATATTTTTAATCCTCCTAACCAGTCTAGTTGTTCTGGGGGGGGCATATTGAGTAAAAAAGAAACTCAGAAACAATTAGATAGTTTTGAAAATGTAGGATTAGCAAGATATTTAGGTGAAGAAAAAACAAAAAGCATTCCTTCAAAAGATAGCGGTTATTACTATGATTTAGAAAAAAGTAGCTGTACAAACGGAGCATATATAAATTGGGATAGTGTAAGTTGGAGTCCAGTAGTAAAAAATGTAACAACATATCCAACCAAATGTGATATTCATTTTACTAAGACATATACAGAAGGAATATTAAATGGAGCAGATCCAATAATCAAAGATGAATTAATACCAGTCACAATAGATAGTGATGGAACAGTCAAAAAAGCAAATTTAGAA
>CALVWG010000093.1 GCA_944364655.1 uncultured Bacilli bacterium
ATACTATCTTCAATTATGGATGTTCCGGTTTTATCTCCCTCAGCTACTGATACTTGATTTTTAAAATTCGCAAAACCATAAGTTTTGGTAAATGTAAATACTAATATAAAGGAAAGTGCAATAAAGTAAATGTTAGTAAAATTAATAGTTCGTGTTTTTATACCAACAATAATGCGCATTAAAGTATAAAACAAAATTATACCAAATGTTGCAAATAACGGTGCTTTTGTACCTATTAAATAAAACGGAGGAATAATAAGCAAAGTAAAAATTATATACTTGTACCACTTATTGAAGTGTTTTTTTTCAAACAAACTATAAATAACAACTGGTAAAGCATAAATTATAGAGTGTCCTATATAATGTGCGGAAACAGACCAGCCCCTAAATCCGCTTTTAGTAGAATAAGTATATGTCCTTGGAGAAGTATCTGTAATAATTGATATAAAATACAATATTGTCATAAAAAATATTGCCAAAACAAATGCTTTTATTAGTTTTTTCTTTTCCTCTTCTTTAGCAATCTTAAAAATTAAATAAAAATTAATAAATTGTAGTAGGAAATAGCCATAATTAAATAAATATCTTATTTCACTACCCAAACTTCCCACCGATAAGGAAAAGAAATTATTGCGGATATTTATTAAATGAAATACACAAAATATTGCATATATAGCTAAGTAGAGAAAGGATATTTTTTTAGCCTTAGAAGATACTTTATGGTTAAATAATAAATATAAGTAAATTCCTAAAGCAATTAATGGCCTAATAATTGATGTTATAATAGATTCAAATCCGATTACCCTATTTAAAAAATAAATTGTCACATCTAAAAATGGTTGAGCAATAATAAATATTGTTAATAAGCTAATAAATTTTTTGTTTTCCATAAATACAACCTACTTCCTAAACAACTTTTATTTTAATAAATCTTTAACTTTTTGTAAATTGTTTTTATTGATTTCTGCAAAATTATTATTAATAGAATCACAACTTTTTCTTACTTTTAAATATTTTTCTATTCCATCAGCAAGAGAATCGTCATTGTTAGAGATTATAGTTTTATTTGGATAATCTTTTAATATTTCTTTTACCCCCGCAACTTCTGTAGCAATAATAAATTTGTTCAAAATCATTGCTTCAATTACAACTGTGGGATATGCTTCACTACGAGAAGATAATAAAAATACATCACAATTTTTAATATAAGGATAAGGATTTTTTAAAAGTCCCAATAAAAATACATTGTGGATATCTAATTGTTTGATTTTATCATCGAATGTCTCTTTTAAGGGTCCTATTCCCCCAATATAGAAATTAATCTTATTTTCATACTTTTTAGAAACATTAATTATTCTGTCAAACCCTTTTTCTTGAGAAAGCCTTCCTAATGAAAGACATTTAATTTTTTCTTCCAAAAAAACATTTGTGAACTCTAAATTAGCCTTATTTATAATTTTGTTAGTGTCAACAAAATTATGAATAAGAATAACATTTCCTTCTATTTGAGAAAATGTTTCTTTAAACACGTCCATACTTCCTTGGCTAACTGCAACTATTATATCGAAATTTCGAGTAAATGTTAAGTATTTAGCATAAGATTTTTTGTTATATTTATCAACGCAAGAATGAATCCAAGCTATTTTTTTACTTTTCTTATTAGGGCTTTGAAAAACTATATCACCAGGAATTCCTGCTAAAAAAGCAATTTCAGCATCATATGTCTCTTTTAATACTTTATTATAGATTCTTTTTATATACCATGCTTTTTTAGAAAAAAAGCGATAAATTAAACTTAATTTTATTTTGTTATAAATTTTAGAAATCAAATTATTACAAAACTCTTGAGATTTTGTTAAATATTTTATTTTTATATTAGGATTAATTGTTTTAAGTAACTCTCCTCTTTTTTCCACCAATAAAACAGTTACATCAAAGTCTCTATAAATATTATTGACGATATCTACCATAACAGTTTCGGCACCACCTATTTGAAGGCTGCCAATAATAAATAAAACTTTTTTCATCTTATCACCAACTTTATTATCTATTTTGAAATTTATTTATTTCTTCATCAATTACTAATCCATCTTTAATTATTATAGCGTTTTCTAATACTTCATTAGTTTTTTCTTCAATTAATAGATCAACAAATTTTATTACTTCTTTAGAAATAGATATAGATGCATCTTTATATAATAATGATGGTGTATGATCCACAACATAATGAACAATTGAATCTTTTATATAAATTGGGTCATCAATTGTAGTTGGAACGCTCGATTCTATCCCACCATTTCTATCACATGACACATCGATAATTAATGAATTTTTAGGCATCTTCTTTAAGTCTTCATTATAAATTATATGATCTTTTCTTAAAGGATCCCATAAAATACAATTTATAATCACATTAAAATCTTTGATTATTTGTTTAAATTTCTCCTCATCTTTGCGACAAAAAACATGAAAGTCTGCTCCTAGTTTTTTTAATATAGTTTGGGCACCATGAGAAGTATTACCATCCCCAATTATGGCAATGTTTAATCCCATAGGTAACTTCCCATATTTTAGAAAAGCATCTAAAACTGCTGCTTCACCAGCTATTTCGTTATTGCGATAAAAAACATGGACTTTGTCTTTAAACATTTTTTCCCAAGCAATTGCTGTTATTTTATTATCGATTAGGGTTTGGGCAATATCATAATTTAAAGTAGCATGTACCCAACCAAATATTGTTTTATTTTTTATTTTATCTAAGTGTTCATAATCTCCTATTTTAGGATCACAAATAATATCACAATTATTAATTATATAATCTTCGGTAACAACATTAAAACCTAAGATAATTAATTCTTCGTCTGTAAAGCCAAGAACTTCACCGTAATTTGTTTCAAAATAAACACTTTTTTTATTTTTTATTTTTTTTATATTTTCTAAAACTAAAGCCCTTCTTTTTTCATTTTCTTTTTTACTTATAATAAATCTAATAGTTTTCATTTTAAATTCTCCTTATCTACCATTAATTTTGATGACAAAATATTTTCACATTCTGTAGTTCGTGTATTATCTAAACCAGCGCTAGGATAAAATGTATATTCACCAAAATAAATTTTTCCATCAACATTATACAAATCTATTCTAACAAATTTAAAATTTCGAGATAATTTTTCGGCAAGTTTAAACATTTTATCTAAATTCTTAGGTTTAGCAATCTTTAAATTAGCATTAGCTTTTTTGCCATCTTTACTCATGTCTTTTTGCAATTGCCAATTGCGATCAAAATAATAAAATTTAGTATCTTTTCGGCGGTTGGTACATACCATTACATATTCAGCTTTCCCATTAAAGCAATAAAATTTATAATCGTTTAATTCATTATTTTTATCCACAACATATTCCTCAGCAATAATTTTCGGAGCAACATTTTTGTAAGGCCATTCCCGCCATAAATAATAATATTTTCTTTTTAATCTTTTCTTCAATTTTTTTATTGTTTTCTTTTGATCAAGTGTTTTTTTATCATCACAAATAACTATTGTTCCTGAATCATGAGTTGTTTTTAGAACAAATTTATCAGGAAGAGCAGAAAAGTCAATTTCCTTTACATTATCATAAACTTTTATAAGTGGTATTACATAATCTTCTGAATAATTTTCTGCAATATAATTTTTTACTGCAATTTTATCTACCAAAGTAGTATATAACGGATTATGGTCATGTATTTTTAAATATTGCAGTTTTTCATTAAAAGTTTGGGGATTTTCTAAATCTAAATCCTTATTAAATCGTTCTTTATATACATATTCAATATATTTTTGATCATCATATTTTATTATACCTTTTGATGCTAAATAAATAATTATCTTCTTTGGTTTTTTTAAAACCCGCAATATCTTAATCATTATCGCCTCTATACCACTCAACAAATTTAGTTATCCCCTCTTTAAATGAAGTTTGTGGTTCATAATTAAGTAATTTTTTGGCTTTACTAATATCAGCATAGGTTTTATCGACATCACCAGGTTGCATTGGTAATTGTTTGATTTTAGGAGTTATATTTAAAACTTCACCAATTGTATCAATCATTTCTTTTAAAGATATTGGGCTGGAATTTCCTATATTAATTATTTCATAAACATTTTCGTTATTAAATACATATTCTGCTGATTTTATTATACCATCTACTATATCATCTATATATGTATAATCACGAGATGTACTACCATCACCAAACATTGGAATTTCTTCCCCTGCTAGCATCAATCTCGTAAATTTATTTATCGCCAAATCTGGTCTTTGTTTTGGACCATAAACCGTAAAAAAGCGTAACATGATAATATTCATATTATATAAATGGTGATAAACATGAGCCATTACTTCATTACCTTTTTTAGTCGCCGCATAGGGACTGATTGCATAATCTACAATAAAAGATTCTTTAAAAGGCACTTCTTGGCAATTTCCATAAACACTACTTGATGAAGCCATTACTAAATTTTTAACATTATATTTATGGGAAATTTCTAAAATATTTTGTGTTCCCATGCCATTTACATCTTGATAAAGTATAGGATTTTCAATTGAAGGTCTAACACCAGCCATAGCAGCAAGGTGAATGACACAATCTATTTTATTTTCTGCAAAAATTGCTTCTAAACCTCTTTGATCGCGAATATCAATTCTATATAATTTATAATTTTGATTATTTAAACTTTTTTCAATATTCTTTTCCTTTATTTGGGGATTATAAAAGTCACAAAAATTATCTACTACAACAACCTTATTATTTGCCATTAACAAAGCATCTGCTAACGTTGAGCCAATAAACCCAGCTCCTCCAGTTATTAAAAAAGTTTGCACATTATCACTCCTAATTTTCTTAATTATACCATATTACAGACTTTATACGCAACATGATAGTACATTTATCGTTAGGTTTTGTTTGATTTTTTTGTGATTTAGTGATATCATAATGCCATTCCTTTGGAAGGAATATGTAGAAATACATATTCCTGGATATTGAAAAGGCTTGT
>CALVWG010000094.1 GCA_944364655.1 uncultured Bacilli bacterium
TTAAGACAACTTTTTAAAATTGCCAATAATTATCAACTTAGTTTAGATTATTTAACAGGATTATCTGATGACGACTCTAAAATCAGAAGTAAAATTAAATCAATTGACTTAAATATTGTTGCATCAAATTTAAAAAGTTTTAGAAAAAAAGAACATTTGACACAAGAACAAGTAGCTAAAGCTCTTCAAACAACACAATCAAATATTCATAAATACGAAACTGGAAAATCATTGATAACTACAATGTACGCGATTGAATTTTCTAAACATTTTTCATATTCATTAGATAAGCTTTTAGGTAGAAAATAAAGTAGAGATTTTTCTCTACTTTTTTAAAACATTTTATCTACACCTTTAGGCACTTTATCTTTAATAATTGTTTCAATAATTTTATCTTCTCTTTCTTTTGAAACTTTTTTTCCAGTCATTTCACTTAAAGTATTTATAACTTCTCTTAACGTTTTTTCATCTTTCATATTACCATTTTGCAATTTTGCGGCTAAATCTAATATAGTATTTTTACTTACTTTAGTTTTATTTTCAACTTTTTTAAAAAAGTTATCGCCAAATTCCATAAAATACCTCCTAAAGTATTTTATGCAAAATCTATTTTATTGAATCATCATAAAAAATATCGTCCGGTTTTAAATTAAAAATAGCTGCAATTTTTTTGGCCATATCATAATAAAGTCTACGATTATTATGTTCTAGTTGCCAATAATAAGATTTACAGACACCTATTTTATCAGCCATTTGTTGATATGTTAAGCCAAACTCAAGTCTTTTGCTTTCTAATTTATAATTTTTTATTTTATTTTCCATACTTTCCTCCGTTAAGTTATTTAATAATAAATCAATTTGACAAAAAAGTCAATTTTATATAGTTATAACTAGGTAGACATAATTTTATATGACTCATAGACTATTTATATAGGGAATGAGGGATTTTGATGCAAGATATTAAAAAAATTATTGGAAATAATTTACGTTATATTAGATATCAACACAACATGTCACAAGAAAAATTTTATGAACAATTTAACTTAAGTCCAAAATATTTAGCTTGTATCGAACGTGGTGAAGTAAATATAAGTGTTGAATTTTTAGCAAATTTAGCTATTGCTCTTAATGTTCCAATTACCGATTTAATTTTAGATGATAAATCAAAGATGATTAATAAAAAAAGAGTTGACCAAAAAAGAAATCTTGTGAGTTAGGATTTCTTTTTTTATTTTTCGTTTCGGTTTTTAAATTTTATGACAATTGGTGTTCCAATAAAATCAAAATTACTTCTAAGTTTATTTTCTAAATATCGTTCGTAGCTAAAGTGAACTAGTCCTTTATCGTTAACATAGAAAACAAACTTTGGTGGTCTTACATCTTCTTGATTAACAAAAAATATTTTTAATCTCTTTCCTTTATATGATGGCGGTTGGTGTAGTTCGACAGCATCTTTAATAACATTGTTTATTAAAGATGTTTGAATCTCACGGCCATGATTTTCATAAACTTTTAGTATTTCTGGCATTAATAAATGAATTCTTTTTTTAGTTAATGCTGATAAGAAAACAACAGGAGTATAAGTAACAAATTGAAATTCATATTTAATTAATTCTTGCCATTTTTTTAATTCTGTTTCAGGATTTTTTATTGTATCCCATTTATTAACACATAATACTAATGCTTTTCCGGCATCTATTGCTAAGCCAGCTATATGTTTATCATGTAGTGTTATTCCTTCTAAAGCGTCAATTACTAAAACACATACATCACTTTCTTCTATGGCTTTTAAACTTCTTAAAAGACTATACTTTTCTACACTTTCATAAATGCGACCTTTTTTACGCATTCCAGCGGTGTCGACCATAATATAATCTTTACCATGATATGTAAATTTTGTGTCTGTAGCGTCTCTCGTAGTTCCCGCGATATCACTAACAATTGCCCTTTCTTCATTTAAGATAGCATTTACTAAACTTGATTTACCTACGTTTGGACGGCCAATTAAACAAAAACGACAATTTTTTTCTTTTTGATCCGATAAATTTTCAGGAATATCTTTTGTAATTGTCAATAATAGTTCTTCTATGCCAATTTTATGAGCAACAGATATTCCTAAAACTTCTGAAAATCCTAATTCATAAAAGCGATATATTTCATCCATTCTTTTTAAATTATCCATTTTATTAACAACTACGATGACCTCTTTTTGCGATTTTTTTAATAAATCTCTAATCATATAATCGCTTTGGTTAAGTTCTGTTTTACCATCAACAATAAACAAAATTAAATCAGCTTCATCTATAGCAAATGTTGCTTGGATTAAAATATCTTCTCGAAAATTATCATTTCCTAATTCTAACCCTCCAGTATCAATGACAGAAAATTTTTTATTTTTATATGTGCATATACCATAAATTCGATCCCTTGTTATACCAGGCATATCCATTATAATTGAGCGATTTTCGCCAATAAGTCTATTAAATAAACTTGATTTTCCAGTATTTGGCCTTCCAATTAAACAAACAGTTTTCATATTGTCCCCCTTTCATTAAAGTAAGAAATATTTTAACAAAAAAAACATAAAAAGTAAACTTTTATCTTAATCACATGCTGGTGGTCTAGTTGTAACCTCTACTTCATCACAGGCATTTATCAAATTAGTATTAGTTTCGATAAAAAAAGCTTGGGCTCTTTTATTTTTGATATACAAGCCAATTTCATTATTATCCATAGATTCATTAGTATATGGATTTATAATATATTCTCCCGGTGTATCATTTTCTTTTTTAGTAATTCCTGATTCAACTAAATCTTGAACAGTTTTAATGGTATAGCAACTAGATTCTAAAGTACTTAGGTGTTCATCACCCCACCTTTTAGCGTCAGTTAAAAGCATGTTTACTTTTTCACAATATAAATCTTTTTTAATGTCATTTGATATATTAATTGCACTTGGAACAGCTATAGTCGCTAAAAGAGCTAAAATAACAATAACTGCTAGTAATTCAATTAATGTAAATCCTTTTTTCATTTGCCTCACCTATTATAAGTATAACATAAAGAAATAAAAAAGAAACGAATAATCGTTTCTAAAATGTGTCAATTTTGACTTTAATATTACCTAAATTATGAATATAAGCATATGCAGATATTAATATTCGTAAAGATTTAGCGTTTCGTCCATCTTTACCAATAACAGAGCCCGCAGAACTTTCAGGAATCATAATATCTAATATTTTGCCTTCACTTTCTGTATCGTATTCTGTTACTTTAACTAAATCTGGTTCTTTACAAATACTTTTAACTAAAAATTCAGCATAATTAATTATATTCATATTATTTACCTACTTTTTTACTTTCAGCAAATTTTTTCATAATACCTTGTTTACTTAAAATACTACGTACAGTATCAGTTGGAATAGCTCCATTATTTAACCATTTTAAAGCTTTTTCTTCTTCAACTGTTACTTTATCTGCTCCTTTTATTGGATCATAAGTTCCAACAACTTCTAAAAATCTTCCATCTCTTGGACTTCTTGAATCAGCCGCAACGATACGATAAAAAGGTTTTGCTTTTGAGCCCATTCTTTTTAATCTTAATTTAACTGCCATGATATACCTCCTTCATTTAAGATAAGTATATTTTAGCAAGGTTTTTATTTGCTGTCAACATATTTTTGTTGACACATAAAAAAAGACTTTCGTCTTTTTAGTTTAAATATTCCGGATTTATTTCGTTGATGGAATCGATATCGCCTTCATCAACAATTTCTTCATAATCATCATAAGTATCTTCTACAGGAACTTTAATTTTGGTATCTCCAACTATTTCAACTCCTAATTCTTTTTCAATATCTAAAACAATTTGACCATCAACAATATTAACGTTAGTTACAGTTGGTTGTTTTAAACTTCTAACAATTATTTCTGAATTATTAGTTAAAGTGGCTTCATCTTTTAATGGAACTTTTAATAGTTCATTATAACCAAATTTTTTAGTATTAACTTTTGTTTTTGTATCATTATCATATGCATACCAAACATTGACATCAAAAGATCCTGCTACTCCTACCTTTCCTGCTTGATTAGATCCTGAAAAGTTATGATTAATTACCCAGCAACCTAAAACAGTATCAACTTTATCATCAGGAGTAAATGAGAAATGCATACTGTTAGTTTTTTTAGCTTTACCGATTACTGCTTTTGTCACTATCTCTTTATAGTTAGCCATTTTTATTCACCTCTATAGTAATCTATGCCAAAAAAAGAAAAATAGTGCTATAATAAGATTATGAAAGGAAGAAAAATATGGATTGTTTATTTTGTAAAATAGTTAATAAAGAAATACCGGCAAATATTATTTATGAAGATGATAACTTTTTAGCTTTTTTAGATTTAAATCAAACTACTATGGGTCATACTTTGATTATTCCCAAAAAGCATTTTAATGATTACCAAGAGTTAGATAAGGATACATTATTTAATTTAATGCAAGTTGCTAAATCAGTAAGTGAATTATTAATGAAAAAATTAAATAAAAAAGGAATAAGTTTAACAATTAATTATGGATCATTACAAGAAATAAAGCATGTTCACTTACATCTTTTACCAGAGAAAACAGAGGATTCTAAAAAAACAAACGAAGAAATTTATAACATGATAAAAAGCGACTAATTATCGCTTTTTTTTAAAGGGTACATAATTAAAGTAGTATAATTTAATGGCTTTGTTAAATTCATAACTTCTTCGACATCTTTTAAAGTAATGTTTTCTAATATTGTTTTCTCATTTTTAATAATTTTATGGTATTTAACTAACATATAAGCTAAATAATCATTTACATAATCAGGATCTTCAAAACTTAAAACTAAATTAGCAATTTCTGATTTAATTTTTCTAAAAATATCTTGTTCTTTTATTTCTAAATTTTGAATTTTTTCTTCAAAAATTTTTTTAACTTCTAAAGGTTTTTTAGTTTTAGCAGATACTTTTAAAATAATAAATTCTCTTTCTAATTCGGCTGAAACACCTATATTGATAATTAGTTTTTTTTCTAATAATTCTTCTTTCAATAAAGAAGTTGAACCAAAGTTAGATAGTAATACTAATTGAAAAATATTTAAAATAGTTATGATATTTTTTTTAGGTAAAGATTTACAAGAAATTTTCACTGCAACGGTTATTTTAGGAACTTCAATATTAGCTTTTATTTCTTTGAATTTTAAAACAACTTCATTTGGTTCGGTAAATCTTTTTAATTTTGGTTTGTTATAATTAGTAATTGGAAGTTTATTTTGTATTTTTTTTACATAATCAATTACTTTAATTGGATCAACATTTCCAGTAATGATTAGGATACTATTTTTAGGGTGATAAAATGCTTGATAAAAAAGTTTTAAATCTTCAATTTTAATGCTTTTTATATCTTTTAATGTTCCTAATCCCGTAATTCGATTAGGATAGTTATGAAATAAAGAATTATTTAAAGTATAATAAAACACACGATTCGCATCATCTTTTCGCATTCTAGCCTCTTCTAATATTGGTCCTCGTTCAGCTTCAAAATATTTTTTAATAAATCTTTTGTTTTCAGTAGATTTTAAAAGTAAAGAAATATTTTGATAAAGATTAGATGTTCCAACGAATTCATAAATTGTTTTGTCAGGATATGTGGCGGCATTGCTATAACTATTTAATTCGTTAAATTTACCTAGTAAAGAACTTCCATCATTATTTTTACACATAATATGTTCTAAAAAATGGGCAGTTCCATTAGGAACACTTCTTTTTTTGCCATCAAGATAAAACTCTGTATTTTCTGCCCCACCTTTAAAAACTAATGCACCTTTGAAAGTGTTAATTTTTTCGTTAACCCAAACATAAATTTGCAAGCCATTAAGGCATTTATCATAGTATATTTTTTCATCTAAGCCGATTAAATTAATTGTTCGCATTGTTGTCACCTTCTTCCAAAATGTAAATATAAGAAAGCTTTAATTTTTTAGCAAAATCAGCTATATCATTTAAGGTTATTTTAGGAATTTCTAAAGCATATTCTTCATTTAAAGCTCTATTAAATATTTTATGAAAATAATATGTATCAATTAAACCATAAATGTCATCTTCTCTTATTTTTAGATCAGCTAAAAATTTTGTTTTTTGATTTTCAAAGTATTTTTCGTCAATATCTTTGGCAATCATTTCTTTTAAAGCTTTATTAATCATTTTTTTAGCTTTATCAATATTTTTTTTATTTAGTCCAACATATACAAAGCCATAATTGTCATTAGGATTTGAAATAAAGCCACTATAATAGCATAAAGAATTCTCTATTCTTAAATACTTCGTCAATTTATCGGTCATATTTGCTGAGCCAAAAATACGGCTAAATAAAGGTCCAATAAAATTTTTTTCTTTATATGTCATATTGTCTATTTGATAATAATATAATAGCTGAGTTTGATTGTATGAACTTTTTACTATTTCTTCTTTTAATTTATTAATTGGATTCATAATTGTACAAGGTATATTTTTATAATTATCATTAGCTATTTTAAAAATTTGACTTATTTTTTTAACTATTTCAAGAATATTTAAATCTCCTATAATTAATATTTCACAAATAGACTCATTTAATAATTTATTATATTCTTCTAAAAGCATTTTATTATTCACTTTAGCCAATTCTTCGTGAGTTCCAAAAATTCTTTTACTACTAAAGCTATTTTTAAATAGGCGACTTCTACTATCTATTTTGGCAAATGATAATGGATTTTCTTTGTATTGATCAATATTAACATGAATTTGCTCTTTTAATATATCGATAGTTTTTTGATCAAAATGATTATTTTTGATATTAGGATACTTAATAGTATCAAAAAGAAATTCTAAAATTTGATTTAAATAATTTTGTTCTTTAACATATTTAGGATGCAAAAAATCCACACAAAAAGAAGAAATATGATTTTCACCAACTAAAGATGCATCAATTGAAAAACCTAGATTATACATTTCTTCTAAAACAATAACTTTTTCTCTTTTAGTCGGATATTTTTTTGATGTATAGGACATAAGTTGAAGTAATAAAAGTCTTGTACTTAAAGCAACGTTTTTTAAATCATCGCGAAATCTTACTTCAATATAACAGTTTTTAAATTTATCTGTTTTTATAGCAAAAAAATGCAAATTATTAACATTATATTCTTTATACTCCATTGTTTTCCTCCATTTACTTATTATGCTTTAATTTGTTTTCATTATAACAATTAACAAAATAATCATCAGTCATTCCCGCGATAAAATCGATTACTTTTCTGGCATCTGTTGTATTTTTTAAATAATCATTATTTTTATAATTTAAAAAATTTTGATAAATTTTAGAATTGATATTATTAGTTTTTACATCATTTAAAAATGCATCATAATTAATTTCAAACATTGATTCTATTTTCTTTTTACTATTTTCATCTAAAGCTTGATTATAGATTTTTTCATAATTAAATTTTTTTAAGGCAACGATGGCTTTATAAACAGAATCACTTAGTTTTATATATGGTTTGTTTAAACTGTTATTAATAATGTCTATAATTATTGTATTAATAATTTCTCGGTTATGATATCCTAAAACTTCTACTATCTCTTTGGGAATGTCTTTTTTAGTAAAAAGTTTTAACATGCAAGCATCATCAATATCTCGGCCTAAGTAAGCAATGACATCACTAATTCTGACAACACAGCCTTCTAAAGTCATAGGTACTAAATGTTTAACGGCATCTTTGTCTTTATAAGTTGATTGATACTCTTGTAAAAATTCTTCTTTTGTTTTAGGTTTAGGACAATACTTTCCTTTTACAAATTCGCCATTATGACACATTATGGCATCTAAAACTTGAACTGTTAAATTAAGTCCTTTACCACCGTTTTCAATATTCATTAATAAGCGAACACTTTCAATGTTATGATTAAAGTATCCTTCATTATTTTTTAGGCTTATTTTATTTAAAATTGATTCTCCAAAATGACCAAATGGCACGTGTCCTAAATCATGACCTAGACTTGCAGCTTCTATTAAATCTTCATTTAAACCTAAAGCTCGACCAATAGTTCTAGCAATTTTACTAACGTATTGGACATGTTGCATTCTTTTAGTAATATGATCATTTGTTTTTAAAGAATAAACTTGAGTTTTATCGCTATATCTAACATAAGCATAGGTGTATATTATTCGATCAATATCGTGAAAAAATGGACTACGTAAATCTTCTTTTTCTTCTAAAAAACGAATAGCATTTTGATCACTACAAGCATATTTACTAAGTCCAAAGTTATGTCTTTCCATATTTTTTTCTAAAAGATTAATATTTGTCATAATAAGCCTCCATATTTTTATGTTACCATATCTTTGTTCGTCCTGCAAGAAAAAGAAAAAACCTAAATAATAGTCATAAAAAAAGATATTTACAATTTTAAATATCTTTAAACAAACATTTTATTTGTAATTATTGCATTACTTTTATTAAATTTTTTATATTTTTTATAACTTTTTTTTCAATTCGCGAGATATAAGATTGACTAATTCCTAGAATTTCGGCCACTTCTTTTTGGGTGTAACTTTCAGTATTATTAAGGCCATACCGTAAGATCATAATTTGTTTTTCACGGCTATTTAATTTATTTATTTCTTTGGTTATAAAATTTCTTTCTACTTGACGTTCATATTCTTCACTAACCAAATCAGTGTCAGTTCCTAATACATCTTCCAAATGTAATTCATTTCCTTCATTATCATAGTTTAAACTATCTTCTAAAGATATTTCTTTTTTCCTTTTTTTATTTTTTCTCAAAAACATTAATATTTCATTAGAAATACAACGTGATGCATAAGTGGCTAATTTAATATTTTTGTCAATTTTATAAGTACTTATTCCTTTTATTAAACCAATTGTTCCAATACTAACTAAATCTTCTATTTCATAACCAGTATTTTCATATTTTTTAGCTAAAAAAACAACTAACCTTAAATTATGTTCAATTAATACGTTTTTAGCATATTCATCACCTTTTTGAGCTTTAATTAAATATGCTAATTCTTCTTCTTTTTCTAAAGGTGGCGGCAGTTTATCAGTACTACCTATAAAAAAACAATTTGAATACTTTTTCTTTAACCAATTTAATATTTTTTTAATCATAATAAGTCCTCCAAACAATAAGAATTTAATAAACAATCAATTCCATCTTGTAAAAAATTATCATTACCAATACCAATTAAATAATTTGTACTAGTTTTTCCATTGTAAGAAACATTTTTAATTTTTATACATTTCATTAAACCGTGATCATTAACTGTTTGAAAAGGAACATATAAAAATTTTTTTTCTTCAAATGGAATAATTTTTTTATTCACTACGATTATTTTCTTTTTAGTAATTGGGTCTACTAACGTATTACCTGTATCTAAAAGAGAATTTAAGGTAATTTCTTTATTATTTAAAAAATGAATCGTAATAGAATAATATTTATCATAATGATTAACTTCTCGCCGTTGCTTCACATAAATATATAGCATAATGGGTGAAAATATGACTAAAAAAAGATAATTAATTGAAATAGTATCATACGTAAAAATCAAACCATAGTGTGTCTCATTAAAACTTAAATTCAAAAAATATAAAAAACCTCCTAAAACCGTGCTTGTCATGTATAAATAGCTTAAATTTTGAAAAAGATATTTTTTATCTTTTAAGCCAAAACTAACAATGCACATTAAAAAACTTAAAAGTATTTTTAACAAAAATAAAAGGAAAGAAGAAAAAGGCAAAAACAAACTAAAAAAAGTGATTGATCCAACTACGCTTCCTAAAAACAATCTTTTTAAAGAAGCATTTCTTTTTAAAGTATTATTAACTGTTAATAAAAGAACAAAGTCAAAAAAGAAATTTAAAAAGAAAACTAAATCAATATAAATAGTCATTTTTCCACCCTTTTTATTGTACAAAAAAAACGACATAAAATATGTCGAATTTAGTATTTTTAATAATTATCTTTACTTCTTAAAAATGATGGAATATCAAACTCTGTGTCATCGTCATCAATTCTTCTTTTTGGCATCATATTTGATGAATCTTCATCTTTACCATCAAATCCTGTAGCAATAACTGTAACAATTACTTCATCTGTTAAATTAGAATTTGGAATAGCTCCAAAGATAATATTTATATCACTATTTGCAGCTTCTCTTACAGTTTCAACAGCATCTTCTATTTCAAATAATGTTAAATTATCGCCACCAGTTATATTAATTATTGCATCAGTAGCGCCATCAATTGTTGTTTCAAGTAATGCACTTGATACTGCTTGACGTGCAGCTTCAACAGCTCTATTATCACCAACACCCATTCCGATACCAATTAAAGCAGTACCTGATTTTTCCATAACTGTTTTTATATCAGCAAAGTCTAAGTTAACAATTCCTGTAACTGCAATCAAATCAGAAATTGATTGAACACCACGGTGTAAAACGTTATCTACTTCTTTAAAAGCATCTTTAAAAGTAGTAGTTTTATCAATTATTTCTCTTAAACGATCATTTGGAATAATTATTAAAGTATCTACATGTTTTTTTAGTTCCTCTAAGCCAACCAAAGCATGTTCCATTCTTCTTTTTCCTTCAAATCTAAATGGTTTAGTAACTATACCAACAGTTAATGCTCCTGTTTCTTGAGCTATTTCAGCAATAACTGGAGCTGCTCCTGTACCAGTACCACCACCTAAACCACAAGCAACAAAGACCATATCAGCGCCTTTAACTGCTTCTTCAATTTCAGATTTACTTTCTAAGGCAGCTTCACGGCCAACTTCTGGATTAGAACCGGCACCTCTTCCACCTGTAATATTTTCACCAATTTGAATTTTATTTTTTGCTTTACTAGCATTTAAAACTTGTAAATCAGTATTAACAACATAGAATTCAACGCCTTGAACACCTTCTTCAATCATTCGGTTAACAGCATTATTTCCACCGCCACCAACACCAAATACTTTTATTTTTGCAATTGGATCAATTTTTAAATTACCATCCATAATACACCCTCCTTAATTATCAAAAAAATAACCAAATAACTTTCCAAGAATTGAGTTTTCTCCAAAATTTATTTTTTTGTTTATTGTACATAATTCTTTAATTTCATCTTCATTAAAAATAGAGTATTCTTGATTTCGACTTCTAAGTTTATCTTCATAATACTTAATCAAGCCAACACTAGTAGAGTATAAATTACTTCTTACTCCGATTTCTGATACAACACCAACTTTTGCACTTCTGCCAAATACTTCCTCAAGTAAAAGCGAAAAATTTGCCATTTCGCTTACTCCACCTGTAATCATTATATAATGAATTTCTTTTTTTGTTAAGAGATTTATCTGTTTTTTTATGATTTTTAATATTTCTTCTAATCTTGAAGAAGCAATTTCAGTTGCTTCATATTCACTAACGCTTATGTTTTCACCTGATTTATTAGTAAAATCTTTTTTGACTGAAGCACTAGTGCCTCTTGTGTGAGCAGAACAAAGTTGTTCTTTGATTTCTTTGGCTTCTTTTAAAGGAATTTTAAAAATATAAGCCAAATCTTGTTCAATATTTTTAGATCCTAATTCTACTGTTGTACAATTAGTCAGCAATCCTTTATTAAAAACAGATATTTCAGTTTTAGAGTAACCTATATTAACAAATATTCCAACATTATCTTTCATCATTTCTTTTTGAAATTCAAAATAGTCCCCAATTATTCCTAAAGTAAAATCGATCACTTGAACCCCTATTTGTTCTAAACATTTTGCTAATGTGTAAGCATTTTTTCTAGGAACAGTAGTAACTAAACATTTAACTGTTAATTTTTTGGCTTCAACGCCTATAGGATTTTTAATATTTTCACCATCATCAATATAGTAAGATGTTGGTTTAACGCTTATAATTTCTCGATCATTTTCTATTTTATTATAAGTGCAAGCCTGCATAGCTCTAATTATATCAATATTTCGGATATTATGATCTTCATTATTAATTGTAGTTGAACCTTCAGAAAGAAAAAATTCACTATTTTCACTAGGAATGCTTAAAATAACTTTGGAAATTTTAATTCCTAAAATATTTTCACATTTTTGAAAAGATTCTTCTAACCTTGATATTAAAGCTTGGGGATCAACAACAAAGCCGTTTTCTACTCCTAAAGAAGGTGTTTGAGATGCTGCTAAGATATTAATACGATTTTTATAAATTTCACCAACTACTAATTTGATAAAATTGGAACCAATATCAATACTTGCAATTATTTTTCGCATATCTTTCACCTATCTTCTAAACATAATTATATCGAAAACGAAAAAAAAATACAATAATTTAAAGAAAAAAATCCATTTTTTATATTTAAATGGATTTTAAAAAAATTTATAAACTTATTACCAAAAGGATAAATTTCAATAGAATTGAAAATTAATATATAACTATTGTCTAAAGGGTTTATCTTTAATATTAATTATAGATTTATTCAAAAGCACATTTACTATTAGTAAAATACAAATTATATTTAATTTTATTGTGGCGTTAAGACAACGCGGAAACTACCATTGTCAACAGCGTGGCCGTTTGTACTATCAAACGAAAACATTCCGGTGTCTGAGCCATAGTAGTAACCATGTCCACGTGCAAACCATGGACTGTACGAGCAAACAAAATATGCATAGTCAGCGTACCAACTATTTATTTGCCTAGATTGGGTTAAATATTTTACGGAATTAAATGGACCCATTTCGCCTGTTGCATCGCCTAATATTCTTCGTTGAAATTGATCAGCAACTGTTGTATATACATAGATATCATAATATTTTTTGTCTGGCCACTCATATCCGTTAGTTAAGTTTGTTAAACCGGATGTATCACCATCACATGTTGAGCAACCAAATGGTCCATTAAAGCCTGAATTATATAGGCTATTTCTGCCACTCATTGGTTGGCCATTTTGATCTAGCATAATTCCCATAACATATTCTCTTGCTCCTCCGGTCATATCATAGATGCCTGTTATATTATTCGTTGTACTGGCTAACGCGCTATTTGGATATGCTGTATTGCAACTATCATCATTACAATAGCGATTACATTCTTCATTGGTTCCAGTATATCCACATGTTGGCTCATTATTTGCTGCATATCCGGTTATATATGATGAATTATTGTTTATTCTGACGCTTGTTGTAATTCCATATTTACTATTTTGTAAATAGGCAACGGCACCCCATTCAGTATTTTTCATCATATGGCTTTCTAAATTCCTTTTGTAATCATATGATGTATAAAAGGCATTTGCTACTTGTATATTTCGCCATGATACTACATTTGGTTTGATTTGAATAGCATCTCCATTCCTGATGTTGTCTTCACTTCCACCATTTCGACTTGGTTCAAATTTACCTACCCACATTCCATTTGAATTAAAAGCTATAAATGCTGGATGTGTTAACCATTCTCCTGTTGTTGTTCCACTGCTGATTGACGTATCCTTATTTTCAAAAACTACTTCTATTGTTTGGACTGCATTTTCGATTGTTGTTAATGCTGGATAATTGCCATTATCAAAGATTTTATATTTATATCTTGGTATCCATACAAAATATGACTCTATTGCATCTTCTGGTATTACTGATCCATCTACATAATTATTGGCTGTGCTTTCATCTTTTAAAATGATGGCATTCGCCCATTCTTTATTTTCATAACTATACCATCTACTTCCTGTATCTGCTTTTTTGACTGTTCCATCATTATCTATTGTTACTGGTATTAATTCATCTTT
>CALVWG010000095.1 GCA_944364655.1 uncultured Bacilli bacterium
AAAAGCCTTTAAATGAAAAAAAATAAAAAATAATTGTTCAAGAAGAAAAATTAATAAAAAAAAAAAATCAAAAAATGTTAATTGAAGCCTTTTCAAGATTACCAAAAAAATTCAGCAAATATAAATTAATTATTTATGGAGAAGGAGAAATGAGAAAAGAATTAGAGACTTTAATTAATGAAAAGAAAATTGCTGATAAAGTATTTTTGCCTGGAGTTCAAAAAGATATTAAAAACAAGATTTATGATGCCTCGTTGTTTGTAATGACATCTGAATATGAAGGAATGCCAAATGCACTTATGGAAGCCATGGCATTAGGACTTCCTGTTATATCTACAAATTGTCCTTGCGGCGGTCCGGCTTTTTTAATAAAAAATAAGATTAATGGGCTTTTAATTAATAACAATGATGTAGCTAGTTTAACAAAAGCTATTGAAAAGGTACTAAATGATTTAGAATTTTCAAAAAGTATTTCTATAGAAGCTTCTAAAATTTCAGAAAGATTAGCACCAGAAAAAATTAATAAGGAATGGGAAGAATTTATTATCAAAATTAAAAAATCAGAAAGAAGTTGAAAGTATGAATGATAAAAAATTTGATTTAAAAAATATTCTATTAAGCGATGGTTGTGTTTATTTTTTAATTTTTTTAATTTTGTGTGGCTTTTTCTGCCATTCTAATTTTTCGGCATTAAGAATTATACCTGGTTTTTTACTTTTTATCATTTTGATTTTTAAATTTATTTTAAACAGAAAAAATAATAATATAAATTTTAAGCCAATCTTTGGGTATGTTTTATGGGGAGTTTCTTTCTTGCTTTATAGTGGAATCTCAATTTTTTGGGCAAATGACAAAATATATGCTTTACAACTTTTGAAAGATATGATTTATATATTTTCATTTATTTTCTTAATAATATTTTTTATCACTGATTCAGATAAATTAAAAAAAATAGTGCATTTGTTTATCGCAACTTGTATATATTCTTCAATAATAATATTAGCTTTTAATAATAATTTAGTTGGAACTGATAATTTTGGAATGATAACAGGTCTTTATTTTAACCGCATTGCACTTTTGCTTTGTTATGGAATATTTTTTTGCTTTTATTTATATAAAAAAAATCACAAAAAAAAATACATTCTTTTTATGCTTCTATTTTATTTTGTTATTTATTTAACAGGATCTAGAAAATCCATCATTATGCCTATAATTTTTATTAGTATTTTTTTGCTTTTAAATATTGGTAAAGATAAGAAAAAGTTTTTTAAAACAATGATAGGGTTAGGAATATTAATTGGCTTGTTTTTAATTTTTATTAACATTTCGCCAACATTAAAAACTGGTATGAAAAATTTAGTTCAGTCTATCATTTATTCAGAAAAAACTAATGACGGTAGCATTAATGAAAGAACTTTTTTTCGCAAAACAGGTTTAGAATTATTTGAAAGTAGTCCAATTGTTGGAATAGGAATAAATGGTTTCAGAGGATATTTAGCATCGATAAATTATAAACATATTACTTATTCTCACTGCAATCAACTTGAATTATTAGCAACACTTGGAATAATAGGTTTTTTAATTTATTACATTTTATATACTATAATAATAAGAAATTCATTAAAAAATTTTAAATCAAATAATTTAGAAAAAATATTATGTATATCTTTTATCATCACAGTTTTTATATTTGAATATGGGTATGTTTCATTTTATTTCTTTGAAAATCAAATTTCTCTTGCATTTATTTATTTTTATTCAGTTCTTTCATTTAAGAAAAAAAGTAAAGATATAAAAAAAATTGGGATTTTAATTCCTTCTCTTAATACTGGTGGTGCTGAACGAACTGCTGTTTCGTTAGCAAATTGGTTAGCAACAAATACAAAAAATGAAATATTCTTAATTAATTTAGGAAAAAATGACAATAACTATGTAATTAATAAAAAAGTAAAAGTATATAGTAAAAAACATTATGTAGCAATAAAAGGAAGAATAATGGAATATATAAAGTTAATAATTTTTTTAAATAAGCAACAATTTGACATACTTTTCGAAATGTTATTTACACCATTAAAATATGCTATAATTCATAGATTTTTTAATAGTAGAGTAGTAATTATTGGTTCTGAGCGAGCTAATCCTAAAAAGTATAATACTTTTTTTAAAAAAATGCGTTGTAAAATATATCCTTTATTTTGTGATGGGTATATATTTCAAACTCAAATGGTACGTGATATGTTTTTTAAAACAGTAAAAAACAACAGTATAGTAATACCAAATGCTATTTCTAATCCTGACATTTTAGAAATTGATACTAAAAAAATAAAAAAGAAAAAAACTATTGTTGCTGTAGGAAGACTGACGGAACAAAAAGGGTTTGATATTTTGATAAAAAGTTTTATCAAATTTCACGAAAAATTTCACGATTATAAATTAATAATATATGGAGAAGGTGTTTTAAGAAAAGAATTAGAGAAATTAATAAAAGAAAATAATATGGAAAATTATATTTATTTACCTGGCAATAAAAAAAATGTTATGAAAGATGCTGCATCAGCTACAATGTTTGTAATGAGTTCTAGATACGAAGGAATGCCGAATGCTTTATTAGAAGCTATGTCTATTGGAATGCCTTGCATCTCTACAAATTGTGTAGCAGGTCCATCAGAACTAATTAAAAACTATGAAAATGGAATATTAATAGAAGTTGATAGTATTGAAAAAATGAACGAAGCCATGGTTCAAATAATTGAAAATAAATCACTTCGAAACAAAATATCTAAAAACTCTTTAAAAGTTAAAGAAACACATTTGCCAGATCAAATATATTCTCAATATTATTCTTACTTTTTAGATGTTTATAATCAAAAGAATGAAAGCTAAGAAAAGGATGTGAATACCAATGCGTAGTAAAAAAGCTTTGAAAAATGTTTTTTCATCTTTATTATTACAAATATGTACTGTTATTTGTGGTTTTATAACTCCAGTACTTATAATTTCTAAATATGGCTCAAATGTAAATGGATTAGTATCCTCTATAACGCAATTTTTAGCATATATTGTTTTGTTAGAGTCTGGGTTAGGACCAGTTTTAAAATCAGCTTTATATAAACCAATAGCTCAAAAAAAAATGTCAGAAATTAAAGGATTATTAAAGAGTAGTCAAAGTTTTTTTCGAAAAATTTCCTTTATTTTTATTTGCTACATAGTTTTATTAATGATTTTTTATCCTATGCTTGTATTAAATCAATTTAATGCAATATTTACAGCCTCTTTAATTTTAATTATATCTTTAAGTACATTTTTTGAATATTTTTTTGGAATTACTTATCGTTTATATTTA
>CALVWG010000096.1 GCA_944364655.1 uncultured Bacilli bacterium
TTGATGCAACAATATTTAAGTCAATTGATTTAATTTTACTTCTGATTTTAGAGTCGTCATCAGATAATCCTGTTAAATAATCTAAACTAAGTTGATAATTATTGGCAATTTTAAAAAGTTGTCTTAAAGGCATAATATCTTTACCACTTTCCCAACCAGCATATGTTGCTCTTTGAACTTTTAAAATATCTGCAATATTTTGTTGTGTATATCCTTCATAATTTCTTCTTTCTTTTAATCTGTCAAAAATCATTTTCATCACCTGTATGTATTTTCGCATTAGATTTTAATTTATTAATATTTTGGTGGGTATATGTGATAAATATGTGCTATAATAATAAAAGTAGGTGATTATATGAAAAATTGTTATGAAAAATTGTATAAAGAAAGAATAAAAAAGAAATTATCTTATAAAAAAATGGCTGATAAACTAGGTATAAGTTCTAGTTACTATTGGCAAATAGAAAATAAAAAAAGAAGATTATTATATACACAAGCCGTAAAAATAGCTTCAATTTTTAAATTAAAACCAGATGATTTATTTTTTTAAAAATTACTAAAAATGAAAACTTTATTTTATTAAATATTAATGGTATACTTATAGTAGTGAAAGTAGGAATAAAAGTGATGAAAAAAAGAATAACATTTTTAATCCTCCTAACCAGTCTAGTTGTTCTGGGGGGTATATTGAGTAAAAAAGAAACTCAGAAACAATTAGGTAATCTTGAAAATATAAAATTAGCAATATATGTAAATAATGAAAAAACAGAAAGTATTCCAACTAAAGGAGAAAATATTTATGATGAAACAAAAAGTAGTTGTACAAATGATGCATATATAATATGGGACTATGAGTCGTGGAGTCCAATAGTCAAAAATGTAACTACAAGTTTAACAAAATGTAATTTATATTTTAAAAAAGGATATAGTGAAACCATATTAAATGGAACAGATCCAGTAATCAAAGATGAATTAATACCAGTAACAATAGATAGTGATGGTACAGTAAAAAAAGCAGACATTGGAAGTGAATGGTATAGCTATGAAAAAAAGAATTGGGCTAATGCAATCATTTTAAAAGATGAAACAGAAGATTATTTAGCTGGTGAAGTAATCCCAGAAGAAAAAATAGAAAGTTACTTTGTCTGGATACCAAAATATCGTTATCAATTATGGGATTTAGGACAGTATGAAACCTTAACAACAATAGATACAAATAAAATTCATGAAATACCAATCATCTTTGGCAATTACAATACAACAGATAGTAAAGAAAATGAATGTACAACCCCTATGGAAAGTGGAGCAACCGACAATTGTCAAGTAGGAGATTACATGACACATCCAGCATTTTTAAGTATACCAAGTATTGGATTTTGGGTAGGCAAATTTGAAACAGGATACGATGGTGCAACAAGTAGCAACGATGCTTATCAAAATTTAAAAGATGAAAGTAAAGTAATAGTAAAACCTAATGTTTATAGTTGGCGAGGAATACAAGAAGCAAATATGTTTTACACTACTTATGATTACAAAAGAAATTTAGATAGTCATATGATGAAAAATACAGAATGGGGTGCAATAGCATATCTTCAACATAGTAAATATGGAAGCACAATAAGTGTCAGAATAAATAATAATTCTGACCACATAACAGGGTATGCAGCTAATAATGAACCAACGTGTGGATATACAGGAACAAATGAAGAATGTAACAGATATTGCAATGATGGAAGTTGTAATACAGCCTATCCAAATAGTGTATCAGCAAGTACAACAAATAATATAACTGGGGTATATGATATGAGTGGAGGGTCATATGATTCTGTGATGGGAGTCATGCTAGATCCAGATGGTAAGCCAATGAGTGGCCGAAATAGTTTAAAAAATTCGGGTTTCAATGGAAGCTTTGGCTGTCCAACTTGTGATGGTGATACATCAGGATTAACTGAATTAACGGATGGATATAATTGGCCTGATTCAAAATATTATGATTGTTATTCGTATACTGAAGGCTATTATCATTATAATCTGAGAATATTAGGCGATGCGACAGGAGAAATGGGACCATTTAATAATAAGACATATTTAACTATAACAAGACAAATAGGAAGCTGGTATAGTAATGGAGCAAATTTTGTTTTTAATTATGTTCCTTTGTTTTCGCGGGGCTATGATTTTTATGTTGGTTCATATGCAGGAGTATTTGCTCTCTATCATAATGATGGAACAATTGGTAATCGTAGTTTCCGTATAATATTAACTCCTTAAACTTTTTAAAATAAAAAATGATTAAGAGATAATTTATTTTAAACTAAAACTTTAATATGATTTTATATGTATTTAACACATATTTTAATAGTAGTTTATTTTAACTTAATGTGATATAATATTTTTCATATAAAGGAGGAATGATTTTGGCTGGGACATTTTTTAAAAGAGCTTTTGCTTATATCTTAGATATGCTTATTGTTTCGTTATTGGTAATGCTTTTATCATACATACCATTATTAAATCCAAATAGAAATGCTTATAGTGAAAAATACAATGAATTATTTAATGTTTCGGAGCAAGTTAATAATAATGAAATTTCTGAAGAAGAATATAATGAAGCTGCGATTCCAATTTCTTATGATATATATCGTTTAAGTACTCCAACAGTGATTATTAATGTTGTGTGTTATTTATTGTATTTTGGTGTACTTCCTTTTTTATACAATGGACAAACAATTGGTAAAAAGCTATTTCAAATAAGAGTGGTAAGCGCTAGTGATAAAAAACTATCTTTAGCTAATTACTTATTAAGAGCTACAATACTTGGTAATATTATTATATCTATAGGTTCAACTTTAGTTGTCTATATATTTAATGTAAATAATTTTTATCCAATTTATCAAAACTTAAATCTTGTAGGCTATATAATTAATTATGTAAGTTTATTTATGATTTTAGTAAGACAAGATAATAGAGGAATACATGACTTTGTTGCCAATACAAAAGTAATATTTACAGAGGAAGAAATGGCTGAAAGATTAAATAAAATAGAAAAAGAACAAAAAATTTTAGAAGATGAACTTGAAAAAAACAAAGAAGAAAAAATAGTTAAAGCAAAAGTAAGAAAAACTAGTGCCAAAAAAGCAAATAAAAAAGAAACTAATCAAAAAAAATAGTTTCTTTTTTTTGGACAATATTTGTATTATAAAAAGCTTTCATCATTTTATATAATTCAAAAATATCATTAGTTGCGCATAATTCTTTAGAAGAATGCATGGCTAGTTCAACAATTCCAACGTCAATTGATGAAACACTGACATGTCTTAAACTTAATCCGCTTAAAGTAGAACCACCAACAATATCATTTTTAGTAGTAACATCTTGATATTTTATTTTATGATTATTACAAATATCCTTTAAAATAGTTGAAAAAATAGCATCTGTTGTTGAATTTATTTCTTTCATTATAGCAAATCCTTTATTCATATATCCTTTTCCAGTATTATCGGCATATTCTTTATGATTAGGATGGATAGCGTGGGTATTATCAGAACTTATAATCCAAGAATTAGCAAAAGTACTTGTAATATCAAGATTTAAAATCGCGGCTACTTTTTTTAAAGTATCTAATAAAAAATTACCATCAGCTCCTTCTTTAGTTAAACTGCCAATTTCCTCATTATTAAAAGAACAAAATACACTTATTGAAGATGAATCAGCTTCTAAAAAACTTTTAAAAGCTGCAAAAACACTAGTTAAATTATCAACTCTTGGTGATAATAAAAATTCATTTTCCATTCCATATAAAACTGGTTCAGAATTATCATATAAAAATAATTCAAAATCACCAATTTTTTCTTGTGCTTTAATATTTAAATTTTCTTTTAATAATTTTTGCCAATCTTTTTTTTCTTCAGTTAAAGTTAAAACTGGTTGTAAGTCAGTTTGCATATTTAAATCTAAATTAGAATTAGCTTTATCATTTTGATGAATTGCAACACTTGGTATTACGGCAATTGTTTTTTTTAAATCAATTATTTTTTTAATCCATTTATTATTACTTTTTAGCATAATTCTACCAGCTAAAGAAAGATTTTTATCAAGCCAACCATAATTTAATAAGCCACCATAAGGAATTACGTTATATTGTAAGTAATTTTCACTTATATATTCGCCACTTGGTTTTAAAGTTAAGGAAGGAGTATCTAAATGTGTCGTTGTAATATGAAAAGAATTTGTATATTTATCAGGTATTTTAATTGCAATTATACTACTATCATTTCTTGTAACAAAAAACAATGATGGAAGTTTCTCCCATATTTCCTTTTCATCTAATTCAACATAATTTTTATTTAAAAATTCGTTTTTCAAATTATTAACAGAAGTAAAAGCACATGTCCCTTCTTTAATAAAAGTTATTAATTCTTCCAAAAATTTTTCTTTTTTCATATGATCATCCCTTATTATTTTAGCCATTTATTTATGGAATATACTTGATTTTTTTCTTATTTTATAGTAAAATCGTTCCTGTTCTAATAAAGAGGTGTGATTATGAAAAAAACAAAAATTGTTTGTAGTATAGGGCCTGCAAGTAATGAAGCAGACGTTATGGAGCAAATGGTACTAAAAGGAATGAATGTTGCAAGAATTAACTTTTCCCATGCAACATTAGAAGAAAGACAAAAAGCGTGTGATTCAGTTCGTGAAGTTAGAAAAAGAACTGGAATGAACGTTGCAATTCTATGGGATACTAAAGGTCCAGAATTTAGATGTGGCGTTATGGAAAATGATGGAATTGATTTAATTGATGGCAACTTTATTCGTTTGGTTAAGGAAACTGTTACAGGTAATCAAGAAAGATTTAGCGTTAATCATCCAGAGGCTTTGGATTCATTAAATGTAGGTGATGTTATTTTACTTGAAAATGCTAAAATGCGTTTAGAAGTTGTATCTGTTGAAAATGATGGAGTTACTTGTAAAATTATCGCTGGTGGTCATTTAGGAAATCGTAAAAGTATGAGTGTTCCAGGTGTAAAGTTAGATATTCCTTATGTAAGTGATGTTGATCGCGAAGATATAACATATGCTTGTGAACATGGTGGAGAATTTTTAGCTTTATCTTTTGTAAATACAAAAGAAGATGTTTTAGAAGTAAAAGAGATTTTAAAAGAACATCATCGTGAAGATTTACAAATTATTTGTAAAATTGAGAGTGCTTTAGGAATTCAAAATTTAGAAGAAATTTTAAGTGTTAGTGATGGTGTAATGGTTGCCCGTGGTGACTTAGGAACAGAAATACCTAGTGAGATTGTTCCAATTGAACAAAAGAAAATGATCAAAACTTGCCGTCGTTTAAATAAAATTTGTATTGTTGCAACTGAAATGCTTGAAACAATGATGCAAAATACAAGACCAAAAAGAGCTGAAACTAGTGATATAGCAAATGCTGTATTAGATGGCACAGATGCTGTTATGTTATCTGGTGAAACTACTGTTGGAAAACATCCTATTGAAACAGTAGAAGCTATGGCTCGTATCTGTGAAGTAACAGAAAAATATGCTGAATATAATTATGTTGAACAAGTAAGAAAAGTAGCTAATGCTCGTGATGCAATTGCTGTAAGTGTTGTTGATACGGCAAATCGTTTAAATGCTAAATTAATAACAACTGCTACTGTACACGGAAGAACAGCTAGAGTTATTAGTAATTATCGTCCTGTTTCACCAATTTTAGCTTTAACTCCAAATGAAAAAGATGGTAGAAGATTAATTTTAAATTATGGTATTTACCCAATGGTTATGCCTTTAATGAATTCAACAGATGCTGTTTTAAATGAAAGTATTAAAAAAGCAAAAGAATTTATTGATTTAAAAGAAAAAGATGTAGTTGTTATTACTGGTGGATTTCCAAATACTGATGAAAATAGAACAACTAACTTAATGAAAATCGAAGAAATAGCTTAAAGATGTAAAAAGAAAAACTTTTTTCTTGACTTGTAAGTTAATTAAATATAAAATAAGTATAGAAATGAGGTTTTATTATGGGAACTGTTCAAGTAGGAACTGAATTAGGATTTTGTGCTAATACTGCGAATGTTTGGCAAATTGCTGGCTATGTATTATTAGTTTTTAAAATAATTATTCCCATCTTATTAATTATTTGGGGAATGTTAGATTTAGGAAAAGCTGTTGTAGCAGCTAAAGATGATGAAATAAAAAAGGCAACAAAGTCTTTAGCATTTAGAGCTTTAGCTGGTATTTTAATTTTCTTTATACCTACAATTGTAAGCGTTATAATCGGTATGATTTCAAATTTTTCTGAATCTGGTGCACAAGAAGATTATAATGTATGTCGAAGATGTATTTCTAATCCAAGTGATGGTGAATGTGACAGTTATGCTCAAGCTGCTTGGAATGGAGAAGTGTAAAAACTAGTGTAAAAACTAGTTTTTTTTTTTAATTGCTGCTATAATAAATTCATAAAGAAATGAGTGATTTTATGAGAAAAATATGTTTCTATATAATAGCTTTATTGTTAGTTTTAAGTCCGTCAATGGTTTCAGCAACTGAATTAGTAAAAAATAACTTTAATGAAAATTTAAATAATATAGCAACTTCAAATAATAACTTAGTTAAAAAACTAGAAAATCAAATTGAAGAAGAAAATAATAGTCAAGCAAAAACCTATTGTAAAGCTTATGCTACTCCTAAAGGATCTTTAACACAATATACAATTTATTTTAAAATAGATTCAAATGGTCAAAAAATATATGAAATAAAAGCTAACAACGATACAAACAAAGAAGGAAGCGCTAACTATAATGAACCATTGGATTTAGAAAGATATGTTTTTAAGATTGATGATAATATGTATGATGTTTTTTGGAGTGACAACAATATTGGTGAAGAAGATGAATCTGATGGTATTCCAAAATGTGCCGAGCCAATATATTTTAAAAGTGGTTTGGGATATTTAATAATTAGTAATAAAAAATCTTCAATTGCTAATGGTAGTAAAGATGACTCAACGGGTTATGAAGATTATAATTATACAACTGCTGGATCCAGTGAAGATGAAAATAAGGATCAGCATGGTTTTAATCCTGGTGAGTTATGTCAAGGAGACAATTGTAATATAAGCTTAGAAAATTTTTGCTATTTACCAACAGTATCAAGAACAATGAAATTTATAGGGCTAGGTTTATTTATTTTAAAAATTTTAGTTCCAGCAATCATAATTATTATGGGAGTTGTAAATTTATTTAAAATTATTACTTCTGGCAAAATGGATGATGCTAAAAAATATGGTAAAACTATTATTAGAAATATTATTATAGGTATAATAATCTTTTTGACTCCAGGAATAATCGATTTTGTATTTACTTCTGCTGATAATATAATTAGTCCTGATACTGAAAGTAGTGTATCTAACTGTGAAAAATGTCTTTTAGATCCAACTGATGAGAACGAATGTATAATAACAAATAATTAAAATAACTCTAGTAATTAAAAAATTACTAGTTTTATATTATTTATGATATAATTATTTTAACGAGAAAAAGTAGGGATTTTTATGAAAAATAAATTTTGTTTATTTATATATTTTATATTAATGTGTCTAATATTTCCTAATTTTATCAATGCAGCTGAAAAAGTTAAAACTTGCCAATATGAAGGTGATTATTTAGGATCTTACTTATATTTTTATAATGATGGAAGTTTAACAGGAGAAGAATATTTTGATGGTAGTAATTTAAATCCATCAAGAAAAATGGAAGAATATATAGATGATATCCAAAGCGTGACTGATAATTTTTCAAAAACAAATGAGTGTCCTACTTATGTTGTAAGGTATAGAGGAGATTGGGGAGTTGTAAGATATAAATATTTCTATGATAGCAATTCAAAAGATACGTTTGTTGATGAGCATACATCTAAATTAGTTGGTAACGTTTACTTATCTAGAGCATATTGGGGAAGTCTTGTTAATTCGACGTCTAATGATGATTTACCAGAAAACAACGTTAATGATGGTGAAGAATTATATCAAAAAACTTATGAATCAGTTAAATCCAATGAATTTGGCAATGTAACATTTTCATTTAAATATAATTTAGATAATGAATATTTCTCTCAAACTATTATGAGATTTACTAGTAATGGAAAACAGCCAATTATAATTGATCAAAGTATTGAAAATTTTAAGACAAATATATTAGAAAAATCAATAAATGAACAATTTCCAGAAAGTATATATTGTGGAACTATAGCAAGTTATTTAACTGTTAAAAATAACGTTATAATTATAGCTGGTGATGATGAAATTAATAATGGTGATGTAGTTTGTTCTTTTGATAAAAATTTATTTAATGATTCAACTAATAAATTAATTCGTTTTCATAATAATGATTATGGTGATATTGATAATAGTGAAAATGATAATAATGATGAAAATCAGAGTGAAAATGATGTCAATGATGAAAATCCTGATTATAAAGTTGAGGATACAAATGTAGAGTCAATTTGTGCAATGCCATCATATCGAAAACCTATGAAATTTATTGGTACTATAATTAATTTTATTAAAATAATTATTCCAATTGTTATAATAGGATTTGGTTTAATGGATTTATATAAAGCTGTCACGGGTTCAAAAGATGATGAAATAAAAAAATCTATAAAATCAATAGCTATCAGAATCATTGCCGGAATATTCATTTTCTTATTACCAGGTATTATTCAATTTGTACTTAATATGGTAAATGAGTGGTCTGATTATAAAAATTCTTGGTGCTGCTGTACTGATTGTTTATTAAACCCTGATTGTGATGTTAATACATGCAATAGTAATTCGTGTAAAATAGAAGGGATGAATTAAAATGAAAATTAAATTAAGTTTATTTACAATTTTAGCATTTTTAATATTTTTGCCAACTTATAATGCTGCTGAAGCAAATGAAATGTATTTCTACAAAGATGCAAATAATAATTATGTTTTGTGTAAAGATGATAATAATTGTGCAACTTACACTTTAGATCAATTAGTAGCTAATGGAGCAACGCTTATAAGTGACACAGTAATTCAATTAGATAGCAACTTAGGCCCAGGCCAACCTGATATTATTTATAATTACAATGCTTCTAAAGCTCCACAAGCTGCTACTGAAAATAATCAAGAAAGTACTACTATTGATATAAATGATTCACAATATTGTGGAAAACTAAAAGAACCATTAAAATTTGTTGGCAATATAATCGTTATTGTAAAAATAGCTATTCCAATTATCATAATAGCTTATGGAATGATAGACTTTTTTAAAGCCGTTGTTGGTTCAAAAGATGATGAAATAAAAAAATCAATGAAATCACTATTATATAGAGTTATAGCAGGAGTGATAATATTTTTAATTCCAACATTAGTAAGTGTCGTTTTTTCTTTAATAGATTCATGGGTTGATATTAAAGGTGAATTTAATGCTTGCCAAAAATGTGTATTAAACGTAAAGGAGTGTAAATAATGAAAAAATTATTATATTTACTTCTTTTAACTATTAGCTTTTTTAGTTTTAATAGTGTATCAGCTGCAAATAATAAATGTCAACTGCAAGATGAAAATAAGTGGGAATATAAAGCAACTTATTATGGAAGAGAAGCTCAAGATAAAGCAGAACAAGAAAATAATGGATTTGATTATTCTTTTTGCTGCGTTTTAGATAATGGAACAACCGCATGTGATTTTTATAGTGAAAAAATTATAGGCCAAGAAGGTGAAAATAATAATCAAAATCAAACTAATAATACTACATCAAATATAAATTACTGTGAAGGATTAAAATCAACATTTATAATTATAGGGCATTTCATTAGACTTGCTAAAGTTTTAATTCCAATTATTATAATAGCATTTGGAATGCTTGATTTATTTAAAGCAGTTGTTGGATCAAAAGATGATGAATTAAAAAAATCGATACGTTCCTTAATATTCAGATGTTTAGCCGGAGTATGTATTTTCTTTTTACCAGCTTTTATCGATTTAATATTTAGTTGGGTAGATGGCTGGGAAACAGGTTATCAAGGACAATATGAAAATTGCTTTAAATGTATTTGGGATGTTAACAGTTGTACTGGAAAATAAGTTTTCCAGTTTTTTAATGCAATTCCGTCCATTTGCTGTTATAATTGATTATGTATTGGATTGTGGTAATATGATCAAAAAAATTTTATTTTGTTTTATCATTTTTTTAAGCTTTTATATCCAAAATGCATATGCTAAAAATATCTATTTAGATAACGAATGGCAATATGCTAGTTATTCTGTAATTAATAGTGGTTATTCTGTTTTGTATGAGGCTGATAACTCTAACGGATATACTGTTGCTGTAAATGCTGGACATGGTACTACTGGTGGAAGTAGTCAGTATGTTCAATGCCATCCAGATGGTACTCCAAAAGTCACTGGTGGCACAACAGCAGAAGGAGAAACAAAAGCTTATGCAGTTTCAAGTGGAATGACTTTTAATGACGGAACAGCTGAATATATAGTAACTCTTCAAATAGCTAATCTTTTAAAAGAAGAGTTGTTAAAAAATAATTACAATGTTTTAATGATTAGGGATAGTGATGATGTTCAATTAGATAATATAGCAAGAACTGTAATAGCCAATAATAATGCTGATATTCATATTTCACTTCATTTTGATTCAACAGAATCAGATAAGGGTATATTTTATATGTCGATTCCAGATATTACGAGCTATAAAAATATGGAACCAGTAAAAAATAATTGGCAATATCATAACAATTTAGGTAATACTATTATTAAAGCAATGCAAAATAATAATTTAAAAATATATGGTAACGGAAGTATGGCAATGGATCTTGTTCAAACATCTTATTCAACCATTCCTAGTATTGATTTAGAGTTAGGTGACAAAGCTACTAATCATGATAGCGGTTCTTTAAAAAAATTAGCTGAAGGTATAAAAGATGGAATAAATGA
This sequence comes from uncultured Bacilli bacterium, assembly GCA_944364655.1. Classification (GTDB taxonomy): domain Bacteria; phylum Bacillota_I; class Bacilli_A; order RF39; family UBA660; genus Ventrenecus. The sequence goes on from CALVWG010000096.1 coordinate 10,994, forward strand.
TTATTTTAAAATAAGTAATACAAACTCTACTAATTCAAATGAATTAAATTTTAATAATAGCAATATTGATAGTGAAATAGTAACCTTGTTAAATGAATTAAAAAAAAGTTGGCCAAGTGAAATAAGTGAATCAAGAGTTTCTGTTATAAAAAAAGCGGCATCTTTAATTAATAAAGGAATTGTTTATCCTAGTACGGTTGGAAGTGGTAATACCGTAACAAGTACAAATCCTACAAAGTTAGATTGTTCAGATTATATTTCATGGGCATTTTATAATGGAGGGGTAACTAATGTAGGTGATTGGTGCACAGGAACTTTTGTGGGTAGCAATGAATTTATTGAAATTGCTCCTTCTGATTTAGTTCCAGGTGATATAGCCTTAAATAGTAAAGATTCTCAATGCACAGGTTCATCAAATCATATAGGTATTTATGTTGGCAAAATAAACAATCAAAATGTTTATTTCCATTCTAGTAGTGGCGATATTTCAGGACCTCAAGTACGTTATGGTAATGGTAATTTTACAGTGTTTTACCGTTATAAAAATTGGAGTGAAATTAATTATATTACCGGAAATAATACTATAGGTGGTAGATTAGAAGATCCATATCCTAAAATTTTTCCAACTTTCACATCTTCTAGTGAATATAACTGTGATATTATTTTCAAAGATAATGAAGGTAATGATACAGCTCTAAAAGTGTTTTTAAACAATTTATTTAATTTAATAAAAATTTTAACACCCGCAATAGTTATTATTTTAACAATAATTGATTATGCAAAAGCAATTACTTCAAACGATGCTGATGAAATGAAAAAAACTAACAAAAGAACTATTAAAAGAATAGCGATTGGTTTAATAATCTTCTTTTTACCATTTATATTAGACATAATATTTCATTTGTTTGGTTTATATGATATAAAAACTTGTGGAATAGGTTCAGGTTAAATCTAGTATTTAAAAAAAATATTTGATATAATAAAACAGATAAGAGCGTGAAATATATGAAAAAGTTTAAATATCTAATTTTTGTAATAATTTTATTTATGATTGTTCCTATTAATTGTATGGCAATTACTAATGATTTCAACATAAATTCCAATATGTTAATTTTAGATACAACAAACACTAATGCAGATAATAATTCAGAATCTAATAGAACTGATGATCCATATCCTGATTTTTTTCCTGACTTAGAAGAGGAACAAAAAGAAAATAACTGTCAGACTATTTTTGTTAAAAAAGATGAAGCAACAGGTGAAGAAAGTTTTACAGAATTAGGTAGCTTTATGCAAGACTTATTTACTTTAATTAAAATTGCAACACCCGTAATTATAATTATTTTAACAACGATTGATTATGTAAAAGCAATAGCTATTTCTAATGCTGATGATATGAAAAAAACAAACAGTAGAACTATAAAAAGATTAATTATTGGCTTAATAATATTCTTTTTACCTTTTATCTTAGATATTTTATTTAATTTGTTTGGTTTATATGATTTAAGTAGATGTAATATTGGAACATAAAGGAGGTTAAAAAATGTCAGATTTATTTATGGGGGCTACAATTTTACAATCAATAAATAGTTTGTTTCAGTGGATAATGTTATTTATTGATAGTGTTATTTATTGGTTTGCTTCACAATGTTATCAGCTTTTTATCAAATTATCTATGACTCAAATATTTAGTGAGAATTTTTTTCAAAATTTTGCTAATCGAATTTATGCGGTTTTAGGTGTATTTATGCTTTTTTATTTGGCATATGCTCTTTTAAATGCTTTAGTTGATCCAGATAAATTAGCCAAAGGTGATAAAAGTGTTTCTAAATTAGCATCTAATTTAGTAATATCATTGGTTATTTTAGGCCTTTTACCTTCAATATTTCAATATGCTTATCGTTTACAAAATTATGTTTTATCATCTAATATTATAGGATCATTGATATTTGGAACAGGAACAATAGATCCAAATTCAGATACTGATGAATCAATGATTAGATTTGGCGATTCCATGTCATTTCTTGTTTTAAATACTTTTTTAAATCCGGATAATTATAATGTTAGAATTGATGATAATAAAACTTGGTTTGATGTAAAATATGAAATACTGCATGATAGTGATTATGGAAGTATTACAGGACTTGCTGATGCTATTGCCTATGGTAATGCTCCAGTTGTTACTGAATCTGGTGATGGCGAACCAAAACAAGTTGAATATAAAGTTGTATTATCTAGTTTAGCTGGAATATATCTATGTTATATAATGCTTTCTTTTACATTAGATTTAGGAGTTAGAATTGTAAAGTTAGCTTTTTGTCAGTTAATAGCGCCAATTCCTATTATTCTTCGAGCAACTCCTGGAAAAAAAGGAACATTTGATAAATGGTTAAAATTAACTTTATCAGTATATTTTGAGGTGTTTGTAAGAGTTGCAATTATGTATATTTCAATTTATTTTATAAACGAAATAGCTGATTCTGCTATTTTTGAACAATTTTTTTCTGGAGGAATACAAGGAATGCTTGCTATGGTAATCGTTATTTTAGGAGTTTTAACTTTTGCAAAACAAGCTCCAAAAATGATTAGTGATGTACTTGGAATTGAAACTGGAAATTTAAAATTTGGAATAAAAGACAAGTTAAAAGCAGGAGGAGCATTAACTGGTGCAGCTATGATAGGTGCTGGTGCTACTGGTTTAACTAGAAATTTAATAGCTGGCGGTATGAATGTATTTGGAAAAGGAAGATCTGCTTTTAATGATTTTAAAGGTGGTAATATTAAATCTGGCTTGAAGAATTTAGGAGGTGCTGTCACAGGTATTGGAACAGGAGCATTATCAACAATTGCTGGTGGAACTTCCGGAATGTTTAATGCTTTTAAAGCTGGAAAAGATGCAAAAGGGTATGGAGATGTAGTAAAAGCTGCTGGAACTGGTGCTCGAAAAAGTACTGAAAATAGAGAGGCAAGGTTAAATTATAAATCATCACATGGCAATACGATTAGAGGGGCTGTAATAGGACATACACAAGATGCATGGCATACAGTTGAGGAATGGTCTGGATACTCGAAAGGTTTAAATGAATTAAAAAATTCTCAAAATCTATTAAAAAGTGTTTCAGATAGCAGAAAATCTGTTGTTGATCAACTTAAATTTATTAGAGATACAATAGAAGAAGGAAAAAGACACGTATCTTTTACGTATGATGATATAAATGGCAATTCACATAATGTTAATAATGCAGAATTAGGATACCTTCGTCAACATTATGAACATTTAAAAATATCAGGTGCTAGTGCTGAAGATTTGCGTAATATGGAATTATTAGTGAAAGCAGCAGAAAAACAAGCAAATAAAGATATAGCAAATGGTATTAAAAAAGATGGAGTAACTCGTATTACAAATATTTCCGATTACAATGCAGAACTTAAAGCTCGGATAAATAAACTTATGACTGATATAAATGCAGCAAATCAAGCTTTATCTAAAAATGTTGAAAATAATGTTAATGATTTAGAAAGTGCAAAAGAATTTACATTAAATCATAAGCAAGATGATGTGGCAGAATTAGCTATTTCTGGTACAAAAGTATTTGAAGAATTAGTTGATAAAATTAATAAACCTGCAATTGAAGCAAATGGTAAAATAAATCAAGAAATTAATAAATATATAGAAAAAAAAGAAAATAAAAAATAGAAAGGGGCTAAACTATGGATGGTAATTATTTAATCCCGGCTAATACGAAGAAATCTAAATTGATTTTAGGTTTCTTCACGCCGATTGATTTAATTATTTTTGGAACGGGAGTTACAATAACTATTATAATGTTATTAATTTTCCAAGGTATGACATTTAATATGGCATTACTTATACTAATGCCGGCATTAATATCTGGTTTTTTAGTTATTCCGGTTCCTAACTATCATAATGTCTTGCAATTAATAACAAATATTGTTACATTTATTATGAATAGAAAGAGGTTTTATTGGAAAGGCTGGTGTTATAAAGATGGCGAAAAATAAAAAAGAAGAATTATCAAGTAAGTGGGGTGAAGACTGGGTACCACTTAAAAATATTATGAATGGTATGATTCAACTAGAAAATGATGAATATGTAACAGGGGTTAAAATAGCTCCTAGAAACATTTTTATTTTAGATTCTGGTACTCGTGATAATGTGATTTATCAATTAAGAAATTTTTATAATGCAATTAATTTTGAATTTTGGCTAGTGGTAGCTGATCGACCAGTTGATATAAATGTTTATTTATCACAACTTCAGATTCTTTATAATAATGCGACTAATGCTGTTACTAGAAAATTAATTACACAAGATATAAATAAAGCAAATATGTTTATGAGCGCTGAATATAACGTTGTAGATACAGAATATTATATTTTGTTCAAAGAAAAGAAAATGGATGTCATTCAAAAAAGACTACATACTTTAATTAGTAATTTAGCTAATTGTGGCCTAAATAGTCAACAAACAAGCAATAATGATTTAAGAGTTATATTAGATAACTTCTTTAATGGCGGTGTAGCTACAACTTTTAGTGGGATGGTGAGTCCATAATGAATTTAAAAGCACAAATTGCCCCAAAGGGGATTGAATTTAAAGCCACTGAATTTATGATGAGTGGTAAATATTGTACAATTTTAACTATTGTAAGTTATCCAAAGTATATTCAGCCTGGTTATTTGGCCAATTTAACTAATTTATCTGGTATTAAAATTGTTGCTAAGCATATTCCAATTGAACTTTCTACATTACAAAGAATGATTAATAAAGAAATTGCAGATTTAAAAACAAGATATCAAACTGAACATGATAAAACAATTCAAGAAAGAATTAGACAAGACTATGAATCATTAGAACAATTTATTTCAATGTTAGTTGCGACTCAATCACGAATTTTTGATTTCCAATTACATGTTTTAATCTCTGCTGATACAAAAGATGAAATGGAAAACAAAAAAATGCAAGTTCGTAATTACATAGATGCCTTAGGAATGCGTGGTATTCCATTAATGTTTGAACAAGAAAAAGTAATTAAATCAATGATTCCAATATTTCCTAAACAAGATATTGAAGATCGTGTAGGTGCACCTATTCCTTCAGTTACAATAGCCGCGATGTATCCATTTATTTTCGATAGTATTAAAGACCCTGGAAATAGTACTCTATTAGGTGTTGATTTTTCAGGTGGTGTTATTCTATTTAACCAATTTTTATATCAAATAAAAAAAGAAAATAACCGTAATAATGCTAACATTATTATTTTAGGTGCATCTGGTTCTGGTAAATCAACTGCTGCCAAACTATTACTTCGAAGTCATATTAGAAATGAATATAAATTAGTTTGCATAGATCCTGAAGGCGAATTAGAAGATATGGCAATTTCAATGGGTGGTGACTTTTTAGACCTTGGTAAAGGTGGAGAATTTGGAATGGTAAATCCTCTTGAAATTGTTATTGATGCTGATGAAGAAGAAATTAATCAAGGTTTAGGTTATACTGTTTTAACAAGAACAATCCAACAATTAAAAGCGTTTATGAAATATTATTCACCAGACATTGAAGAAGACGTTTTAACAATGTTTAGTGAAGTTGTCCAAGATACTTATAAACGTTATAAAATAGATTATGATACAGATTACACGAAATTTACTAGTGAAGATTATCCAACTTTTGATGATGTTTATGCAACTATTAAAGGACGTCTTTTATCGATGACAGAGCGTACTCATGAACGTGACGTTATGGAAAGATTAGAATTAAAAGTAAGACCTTTAGTAAAAGAATTGCGTTATTATTTTACAGGTCATACAACTTTAAATATTCAAAGTGATTTCATTGTTTTCAATATTAAAGAATTAATGACAGCCGATGAAAATGTAAGAAATGCCTTATTTTTTAATATTTTAAAATATGCTTGGGGACTTTGTCTTGATCCAACCGTTAATACAGTAATGTGTGTTGACGAAGCTCATGTTTTACTTTCAACAAAAAATGAGTTAGGAGCAGAATTTTTAGCCCAAATTCAAAGACGAAGTAGAAAATATAATACTGGAACTATTATAATAACCCAGCAACCAACCGACTTTGCATCACCAAATGTTTTAATCCATGGTAAAGCTATCTTTGACAATGCTTCCTATTATCTAGTAATGGGACTAAAAAAACAAGCAGTTGATGATTTATCTAAATTAATTGACTTAAATGAAAGCGAAAAAGATAGTATTAAATACTATAATCAAGGAGAGGCTTTATTTGTCTGTGGTAACAGAAGAATGCGAATAAATATTATTGTTACTCAAGAAGAATTAGATTCGTTTGGTGCAGGTGGTGGATTATAAAAGAAACATTTTTGTTTCTTTTTTTATTACAAATTTTTTTGAAAATAATACACCCAAAATACTATTTGCTTAAAAAAATTAAATATGCTAAAATTATTCTAGAAAGAGGTCATTTAAATGGAAGAATTTTTAGCAAACTTAAATACAGTTATTGAAGAAAGAGAAGATAAGTTAGCAAAGAGAAAAGAATTAATTAAAGACCTAAATGATTTTTCAAAATTATATGAAGAATTAAAAGGGGTAATTTTAGAATTAGAAAATAAATATAATTTAAGCCAAAGTGAAGAAGATAAAAAAGAATTAGAAGAATATTTAAAAGAGAAAATTCTTTATCAAAATACAATTAAAGAATTTATGAATAAATTAAAAACAGTTGATAACGAATTAAATGAAACTCCTGAAGAAATTAAAGAAGTTCAAAAAAATATTTATGATTTATTTAAAAAAAGAGAAAAATATATATTTGATTTAAAAAAAATAGAATTAAAAGCTAAAAATACTCAAGATAGTACTATAAAAGTTTATTGGATAAATGGAGTAGATATTTTTATTTTACAAGATGATCAAAAAAAATATACAGAAATAATGCATTTATTAGGAGAAATAAATTTACAAATCAAAAAAAATTATCAATTCTTAAGTGAAAATGATTATATTAATATTAAAAATAATGATCAAGATAATACGTTATTAGAAAATAATGAATTAGATGTAATTGGCAACTTTGATTTTACTTCATTAATTAAAACTAGAGAAAATATTTTAAAAGATTTAAAAGAAATTGAAAATTCTTCTGGTAGAAAAATAACTTATAAGGATAAATATCATGGTGTAAATATTACAAAACGTATTCCGAGACATTTAAAATCAAAATATGGTATTCTTATGTACAATTTAAAAAGAGTTGAAAAGATTTTAAATAATGAATATTTACCAAAAATAGAAATTGATGTTGAAATATATGATAATATGGTTGAATTACAAAAAATACAATATTTAGCTAATTTAATGTTACAAATAGAAGCACAAGTAGAAAAAAGTAATTTGCCTTATATTATCAATGGTAAAGTAATTCCATTTGAATATAAAGAAATATATGAAAAATTACTTATCGAAATAAAAAAATTACAACAACCAAAAACAAATTATTACTCATATACTTTTGATCAAAATAAATATAATACTTTAGATTTTCAAGGAAAATTAGAATATATTGATGATTTAGCTAAAAAAATAATTAATAATTTTATGGTAACACCTCAGCAAATCATTATAAATGGTAAAAAATATATTATTAATGAAAAAGATATACCATTATTTCAAAAATTAAATAATTTATTTGAAAAATTAAAAAAAGAAAGTTTAGAAGAAGTAGAAAAATATAATTATTTAAATAATAGTATACTTAATAACTCAACTATCACTGAGCTATCAAACGTAACAATAAATAATGAAATTATTCAAGTTCCTAATAAAGACTTAAAGAAAATTGCAATTGGCACGGCTAAAGCTAATTACATAAAAAATAAGCTTGCCAGTATGAATAATATTTCGTTTGATGAAACATATTTTGATAGTTTAGATGATGATCAGAAAATTAGTTATTGTCAGCAGATTATCTCTACAATAATTATGCAAAATAAAACTAATCCAGTTAGCTTATACTTAGATGGTAAAGAAGTTATTATAGATGCTTTATATACAAAAACATTTACTAAAGCTGTTTCAAACTTATTAAAATTTAAGACCAAAGATAAAAGTATGGATTTATTTATTAATGAAGAATATGTAAGTACTTTAAATAAAGATGAACAAATGGCCTATTATTTATTACTAATTCATGACATTTGTAACAAACCAATAACCAATAAATGTCAAAAAGAATTTAAAAATAAAATTTATACTTTTGATAAAAAATATGAAATTTTATTTGAAAATATTGTAAATAAATATCAAGAACTTGCCATTCCATTAAGAAAACCAATTACAATTATCAAAAAAAGCACATCAAAAAATATTGAAAAATTAAAGAAAACAATAAAAATACACACAGTTCAAATTGCTTTAGCAGCAACTGCTTTAATGGCTACAGTAGGCATGTGTAAGAACTTTGAAAATAATAAAGAACAAAAAAATGAATATGCTATTGAAATTGACAATCAACAAGATGATATTAAAAATAATGATAATAAACAAGAAATTAATAACACTATTCAAGAAGAAAATAATAATTTAAATAATGAAGTTGACGCAAGTTTGTTTGGTAAAACATTTACTTTAAATGATGGTGCTTCAATATATGATAATGAATATCTAGAAAATGAATTTAGTCCAAAATATAAAACAGATAATTACCGAGTAGTTGCTGAGCATTATAAAATGCCAGATGGTTCAAAAATAACCGTCAAATATGATGAAGAAAATTGGCAAAATAAATTAGATTTTATTAAAGAAAATGGTGGAGTGTTAGAAAGTGTTTCAGGTGTAGCTAAAAGCGGTGAAGAAAATTATCTTGAAAATAAAGTGCCAACTGGCGTACTTGACATTGATTCTATAAATATTTTTGATAATCAAGGAAGAGGTAGATAAAATGCAATATGAAATATGTGATATTTTAACAATTGATAACTTAAAATATGCAGTAGTGTCAAAAGTTCTTTTTAACAATGCATTTTATTATATGTTGTCAGAAGTTGATGAAGATGAAAATATTAAATCAAACAATTTAAAAATTTATAAACAAATAGCGGTCAATAATCTTGAGCCTGATAAACTATACCTAATAGATAATATTGATGAATTAAATGAAGTAACAACTTTATTAAATGATTCATTATTAAATTATTAAATATATAAAACGCAAACAGAAATTTGTTTGCGTTTTAATATTGCTTTTAAAATTTGCAAATAAAGTTTTATTAAGGTCCAGTAGGTCCCGTTGGTCCAGTAGGTCCGGTAGGTCCAGTAGCTCCTTGAGTACCAGCAGTACCTTGAGGTCCAGTAGGTCCGGTAGGTCCAGTAGCACCTTGAGTACCAGCAGTACCTTGAGCACCAGTAGGTCCAGTAGGTCCAGTAGCACCTTGAGTACCAGCAGCTCCAGTCGGTCCAGTAGGTCCAGTAGCGCCTGTTGGTCCAGTAGGTCCAGTAACACCAGCAGTACCGCTTGTTCCTTGAGGTCCAGTTGGGCCTTGAGGAATAGTTAAGTTTAGTGCATAGGCATTACCACCTAATGAACTAATTGATGCTGTAGCACTGCTTCCTGGAGCACCAGTAGAAACAGTACCAATTGCTAATGTAATTGCTGGCCCAGTAGCTCCAGTAGGTCCGGTAGGTCCAGTAGCACCTTCTGTACCAGCAGTACCTGTTGGTCCGGTAGGTCCAGTTGCACCAGTAGGGCCTGTAGGGCCAGTAGCACCTGCAGTACCACTTGTACCTTGAGGTCCAGTAGGCCCTGTTGGTCCCGTAGCGCCAGCCGGTATAACGAAGTTTAAAATAGCATTTTCATTAGTTCCAGCATTAACTACTGATGGTACACTTCCTGGAAGTCCTTCAGTTGTTGTTCCTACAGCTATAGTTGCAGGTCCAGTAGGTCCAGTAGGCCCAGTTGGTCCTATAATAACTCTACTTGAACAACAACAAGCTTGAGTTGGATGATGTTTTCTATAATTTTGAACATAGTTGTAAGCTTTTTGATATTCATCGTTATTCATATCTATACTCCTTTCTTTATATTTATATGTAAAAAAAGGGATAATGTCTGTGTTTTTATATTTTTTATTAAATAATTAAAACAACAAAAACACTTATAATTGTTTGATAAAGACGATACTTTAAAAATTTTAAGTAAGAAATATTTGAATCACTTATTATACCTTTAATTTGCAAATGAATAGATAAGCCTCCAAAACTAATAAAAATAATAGCCAAAATTTCTTTTAATTTTTGATTAAAATCCATATCAATTAAACTATTAAGACCTTGACTAATTTCTAAAAGCCCAGTTATTAATGGAACATTAAAAGGATTAACAATTAAATTAATTATATAAAAAATTGTAATAGTACCCAAAATAAAAAGTAGAGTATTCATTGCTTTTTTAACCGTATTTGCTAAATAACTTCCAAAAGCTTCTCTATAGTTATTTATTTTAAATAAATTATTTTCAATTTTTTTTCTAAATAAAAAAGCAATAAAAAGATTGACTAAATAAGGCAATAAAATTAATTTTAAAACTACTAGATAATTATTTGGAAAAATTAATAAAAGCATATTATTTAAAAAAAGTGGATTATTAAAAAAAGAAAAACCTAAAATATGACTTGCTTCATCTTTATTTAAATAGCCTTGTTCTGTTAAATTTTTTACTGTATAAGCATTAGTCGGTGAACCAGAGAAACTAGAAATAAAAAAAGCAAATAATCCATATGGATTAACATAAAATATTTTTTGAAAAAACTTTCCTAAATAGCGACACATTAATTCAGGTAATTTAAAATATATCAATAAATCACTTATAATCATCATTGGAAATAAAGAAGGAAAAATTTTAAAAATAAAAAGATTACCAGCATTTATAATCGCGTCATGAATTAATTGATTATTTTTAAAAATAAATATAGTAATAAAAGTTAAAATTATTAAAGGTAGTTTATCATTTTTCATGTTAATATATATGCTTGTAAGCGTTGAAAAAAATGTCAATTATTGTAAATTTAAAATATCATTCATTCATAAAAAATAATTTTTTGCTATAATAATTTAATGGAGGATCTGAATGTTAAAAAAAGCTAAAAATTATTTACTAGGATTTTTAAAAGAAAATTATAAATTTTTAATTGTTTTAATTGCTATATTATTATTATTTAAAATAGAACTACCTTACAAAATTTACACTCCTGGAGGAATGGTCGACTTAAGTAATAGAGTAACAGTTGAAGGAGGATATTCTTCTGAAGGTGAACTTGGTATGGCATATGTCTCTATGGTTAGAGGAAATATTCCTTTTCTTTTGCTATCATATATAATTCCGGATTGGGATATTGTATCTAATAGTGAAATAACTTATGACAATCAAACTTTTGAAGAAAAATTAAAAGCTGATCAAATTGCAACCGAGCAGTCAGTCGATTCAGCAATAATATCTGCTTATAAATTAGCTAATAAGCCAGTAGAAATTAAAAGTGAAAATGTCAATATTACTTATATTGATGACTTAGCTAATACTGATTTACAATTATTTGATAAAATTATTAGTGTTGATGGTCAGAAAATTAGCAATACCAAGGAATTAAAAAAAATAATTAATGAACATCAAGAAAATGAAGAAATTGCTCTAAAAGTTATAAGAGATGGAAAAGAGATTGATTGCTCTGCCAAAATATATCGTGTAAGTGATGAACTAAAAATAGGCGTTGCAATCACTGTTACATATAATTATGATGAAAATCCAAAAGCTGAAATCAAAATGAAACAAAGCGAATCAGGCCCATCTGGCGGATTAATGATGAGTTTAGCTATTTATAATGCCCTAACAGAAGAAGATATTACCAAAGGTAAAAAAATAATTGGTACAGGAACAATTGATGTTGATGGTAATGTAGGAGAAATAAGTGGCATAAAATACAAACTTATCGGGGCAGTTAAAAATAATGCGGAAGTATTTTTAGTGCCAGTTGGTAATTATGATGAAGCACTAGAAGTTAAAAATGCTAAAAATTATGATATTACTTTAATAAAAGTTAGTACTTTAGAAGAAGCAATTACTGCTTTACAAAATTTACAATGAATAAAACTTTAACTTCTTTCCCATAAATAAAGGGAAAGGAGTTTTTAAATGGCTAAATACAAAGTTGAACTAACAGGTGTTAATACCAGCAAATTAGAAGTACTTAGCAATGAAGAACACTTAGTATTATTTGAAAAAATGCATCAGGGCGATCTAAGTGCCAAAGAAAAACTAATTAATGGCAATCTAAAATTAGTGCTAAGCGTATTAAGAAAATTTTACAATACTAAAGCTAATATGGATGATTTATTTCAAGTTGGCGTAATTGGCCTTATAAAAGCAATTGATAATTTTGATCCTTCATTGGGTCTAAGGCTATCAACTTATGGAATACCTTTAATCATTGGCGAAGTAAAAAGATTTTTAAGAGATAACCAAAGTTCGGTTAGAGTAAGTCGTGGGCTACGAGAATTTGCTTATCAAATTTTAAATTATAAAGAAGAATTTCAATTAAAAAATGGAATTGAACCAACATATGAAGAGATAGCCAAACATTTTAACACAACTCTATTTCAAATATGCAATGCCTTGGATTCATTAAAAGAACCGGTAAGTATTTTTGAACCAATTTATAATGATGGAGGAGAACCTATTTATTTAGAAGATCAACTAGCCGCTAATAAGGAAGTTAATGAAGATCGTGATATGCTATTATTACTTAAAAAGTGTCTTTTAAAATTAAAAGAACGTGAAAGAAAAATTTTAATCGATCGATATATTGTTGGTAAAACACAAATGGAAATAGCTGATAAATTAAACATTAGTCAAGCTCAAGTATCTAGAATTGAAAAAAATGCAATTAGAAGCATGCAAAGAATGATGAAATAAAAAAATTCATCTTTTTTTCTTTTTCTTTTAATTTAATTCTTGATATAATAAATAAAAGAAAGAGTGATAAGATGAAAAAGATAATTTTAGTTGATGGTAATAATTTAATCTTTCGAAGCTATTATGCAACAGCTTATTCTGGAAATTTATTAAAAAATTCTAAAGGGTTTCCAACAAATGCTTTATATGGTTTTATTGGCATGATTAATAAAATAATAGATGAAGAAAAACCTGAATATATTGCAGTTGCTTTTGATATTGGTAAGAATTTTCGAAAAGAAAAATATTCCTTTTATAAAGAAGGTAGACAAAAAACACCTAATGAATTACATATGCAAGAACCATATGCTAGAAAAATTTTAAAAGCAATGGGTATTCCTTATTTTGAACTTGCCCCATATGAAGCCGATGATATAATTGGCACATTCGCTAAAATGGTTGAAAATGACCCTGATTTTATAGGCACGATTATTTCTTCAGATCGTGATTTATTACAACTAATTAGTCCTCAGTTAGAAATGAAACTTTTAAAGCAAAAAGATTTTATTCGTTATAATGTTGAATCATTTAAAAAAGACTATGGCATAGATCCAATCAAAATAATTGATTTAAAAGCCTTAGCTGGTGATTCTTCAGATAATATTCCTGGTGTCAGAGGAATTGGTGAAAAAACAGCTTTAAATTTATTACAAAAATATGGATCTTTAGAAAATATTTATGAAAATATTGATAACATTAAAGAAAAAGCTAAAGAAAAATTAGAAGTTGATAAAGATAATGCTTTTATGAGTAAAGAAATAGCCACAATATATCGAGATGTTCCACTAGATGTCAAAGATCTAGAAGATATAAAATATACAAAAGAAAACAGTGATGAATTATATGCCATCTATGAAGAACTAGAATTTTATTCTTACATGAAAGGATTAAAAGAAGAGAAAGTAGAAGTAAGTTCTAATTACCAAGAAATAAAAGAAATTAACGAAATCAAAGATAGCAATGAATATGCATTTTATCTTGAACTTGATGGGGCAAACTATCATACAAGTAATATTTTAGGCATGTCTTTAGTAAGTAAAGAAAACGCTTATTTTATACCTGTTAGTCTAATTAAAGATACATTTGCCAAAATAGAAAATAAAGTTTTATATACATATGATTATAAAAAATGCATTGTTGCATTAAATAAAATTGGTATAAGTTGCCCTAAAGTTAATACTGATTTAATGATTTGCTATGCTTTAATTCAAGACGGTAGTAAAGATGATATAGCTTTTTATGCCGTACCTTCAGGATATAATGTAACTTTTCTAGATAATGTATGGAAAAAGAAACAAGGCTTAACAGAAGATTTAAAAAAAGAAATTGTTTTAAAAAGTAAATTTATTTTTGATTCACGAGATCGTGCTATTTTAGATTTAAAAAGAGATGATATGTATGATTTATTTACCAAAATTGAAATGCCTTTAGTTTCTGTTTTAGCGTCTATGGAAATAGAAGGAATTAAAGTAGATAAAAGTATTCTAAATAAAATGAAAGAAGAAATGAAAGGTAAAATAGAAATTTTAACTAAAGAAATTTATGATTTAGCAGGTGAAGAATTTAATATTTCTAGTCCCAAACAATTAAGTGAAATTTTATTTGTTAAATTAGGTCTTCCAAGTGGTAAGAAAAATAAATCTGGTTATAAAACAGACGCTAAAGTAATGAATAAATTATTAGGTATTCATCCAATAATAGCTAAAGTACTAGAGTATCGAAATGCTTCTAAACTTTATTCAACTTATTTAGAAGGTTTAGAAAACTATATAATGGATGATGGTAAAATTCATACAATATTTAAACAAAATTTTGCCAGAACTGGCAGATTATCTTCAACAGAGCCAAATTTACAAAATATTCCAGCTCATGATGAAGAAGGTAAAAAAATTAGAAAAGCCTTTTTTCCATCTAATGACGAATTTTTAAGTGCTGATTACAGTCAAATAGAACTTCGTATTTTAGCGCATATTTCTGGATCAAAAGAATTACAAGAAGCATTTATTAATGATCAAGATATTCATACTAAAGTAGCGGCAGATATTTATGGAATAAAAGAAGAAGAAGTATCTAAAGAAATGCGTAGTACAGCAAAAGCCGTTATTTTTGGGATAGTTTATGGAATAAGTGGCTTTGGCTTAGGAGAAAACTTAAAAATAAGTGCCAAAGAAGCTAATAAATTTATTGAAAAATATTATGAATTATATCCTGGCGTTAAAAAATATATGGATAAGATAGTAGAGGAAGCATACACCGATGGTTTTGTACAAACACTATTTAAAAGAAGAAGAACTATTCCCGAATTAAATAGTAGTGAATACATGGTAAGACAAGCCGGAGAAAGAATTGCCCTAAATACTCCAATTCAAGGAACAAGCGCTGATATTATTAAAAAAGCTATGGTTGAAATATATAATAAATTTCAGAAAGAAAATATTAAAAGTAAAATGATTTTACAAGTTCATGATGAATTAATTTTTGATGTTATTGATGAAGAAAAAGAAAAAGTTGAAAATATAGTAAAAGATATAATGGTTAATACTATAAAACTAGATGTACCTTTGAAAGTGAGTGCAGATTATGGAAAAAATTGGTATGATACAAAATAGAAAAAAAATAATTGGAATTATTCCGACAGTTCATGTTTATGAAACAGATGATCCATATGAAGATCGTTATGAATTTATAAATAATTATCCTAAAAAGATTTTTGAAGCAAATGGAATTCCGTTTGGTTTATTATTAAATGATGGAAAAGTATCTTTTGATCAACTAGCTTTATGTGATGCATTTTTAATTCCTGGTGGTAGCAAAATAAATCATGAAATTTATAAAATTTTATTATATGCATATAAAAATAAAAAGCCAGTATTAGGAATATGCATGGGTATGCAAGCTATGGCAATTTTTTCTGTTATGTTAGATGAAACAAATAATAATTATTCAAATTTAAGTACAAAAGAAATTACTGAAATTTACCAAAATATGAAAAAAGAAAATCCTACATTAGAAATTATTCCAAATCCAAATATTCATGGAAGTACGATTATAAATAGAGAAAATGTTTCAGATGCAATGCATGAAATTAATATTGATAAAAATTCTTTTTTGTATCAAGTTTACAATAGTGAAAAAGTTAAAGTTGTAAGCCTACATAATGTTATTGTTAAAAGAGTGGGAAGCTTATTTGAAATAAAAGCTACGGCTAATGATCAAGTCATTGAAGGAATAGAAAGTAAAGATAAAAGTTTGTTTTGGGTAGGCGTTCAATACCACCCAGAAATAACAGAAGATAATTTAATAGCTAAATGGATAGACAAGATTTAATATTGTAAGGATTAGTAAAAAAATGTATAATTAGTATAGTAGAAAGAGGATAAATATGGAAAAGAAGCATTTAGTAAGTCTAGGAATAATTGCGTGTTCTATATTAATATTAGGAATAGCTTCATCCTTTGCCTACTTTGTAGCAACAATAAATAAAGATAATGTAAATCAAACCAATATTGATGCTGGAATGATAGGAAGTATAAAATATGATGGGGAAACAACATTTAATGAAACAAGTATTTATCCAGGAATGAAAGCAGTTCAAACATTTACAATAGAAAAAGGAAGCCAAGATGGAATAGGTATTTATGAAATAGATTTAGAAGCAGTAGTACCAGAGGTATTTGGAAGTGATATAGAAATAAGTTTATATAAAACAACTGATCCAA
>CALVWG010000097.1 GCA_944364655.1 uncultured Bacilli bacterium
CTCCTTTATTATTCTGACAATTCTATTTTAAGTGGTGAGTAATATATGAGTCTATCACTATTTATCAATTCGAATATCCGAATTTAAATTTTATACCAATTCGAATATCGACTTTTTAATTAACAAAATAAATATTTTGTTTGACTTTTAGAAAGGTTTAACCTATAATTTTAAATGGTACATTTTATTTATCCGGATTAGGATGACCTTGGGAAAGTTTGAATATGATGGAAAGATGAAAGGAATTTTAAAAATGAGTACATTTTTACAAAAAAAAGAAAACGTTGAACGTAAATGGTATGTTATTGACGCTAAGGATTTAGTTTTAGGTCGTGTTGCTAGTAAAGCTGCAACAATTTTACGTGGCAAACATAAACCTACTTATACACCTAGTGTTGATTGTGGAGATTATGTTATCATTATTAATGCTGATAAAGTTAAATTAACTGGTAACAAATTAGAAGATAAGATGTATTATAATCATTCAGGATATCCAGGTGGACTTAGAGAACGTAATGCTAGTGAAATGATTCAAAAATATCCAGAAGAAATGGTTGAAAGAGCTGTTAAAGGAATGCTTCCTCATGGAAGATTAGGACGCGCTATGGGTAAAAAATTATTTGTTTACCGTGGTGAAGATCATAAACATCAAGCTCAAAAACCAGAAGTATTAGAAATTATTTAAGGAGGAAGTTATGGCAAAACAAAGTTGGAAAGCTACAGGTCGTAGAAAAAGAGCAGTTGCTCAAGTTACATTAACAAGTGGTACAGGAAATATTGTAATTAATGGTGTTGATGTTAATGATTATATGCCTGATAAAATTTTAGTTTTAGATTTAAAACAACCATTAACTTTGACAAATAATGAGAATCGTTTCGATATTGAAGTTACTGTTAAAGGTGGCGGATACGCTGGTCAAGCAGGAGCTATTCGTTTAGGAATTACTAGAGCATTACTTTTATTTGATGCTAATACAGATCAAACTGCTGATACAGCTTATCGTAAAATTTTAAAACCTGCTGGTATGATTACAAGAGATCCACGAGTTAAAGAACGTAAAAAATATGGTCTTAAAAAAGCTCGTCGTGCTCCACAATTTAGTAAACGTTAGAATTTTTATTCCATGCTTAGTGCATGGTTTTTTTTGTATTTTATTTTATTAAATTGGAATATATATTAGTATGAAAAATTATATTTGTTTATGTTTGTTTTTAATTATGGTTTCTTTTTTTACTTTTAATAAGGCAAATGCTAGTTTTCCTTTAGCCGGTAAAATATTTGTAATAGATGCAGGTCATGGTGGAGTAGATCCTGGAACTGTTGTTAGTAATATTTATGAAAAAGATATTAATTTACAAATAAGTTTGGCTTTAAAAAATGAAATTATTCGTCTAGGGGGAACTGTTTATATGACTAGAGAAGGAGATTATGATTTGGGAACTCCTCAGGCAACGTATCGAAAAAAAAGTGATTTTGATCATCGAATTTCATTTATAAATAATAGTAAAGCTGATTATTATATTTCAATACATTTAAATTATTTAAGTGATAGTCGTTATAGTGGTGTTCAATTATTTTATACTGATACTTTGAAAGAAAATAAAATAATTGCCTCTGAAATTCAAGATTATTTAAATAATGCTTTAAAAACAAATCGAGAAATAAAGAAAATTTCAAATACAATATATATGTATTCTAAATTAAAAATACCAGGGGTATTAATTGAATGTGGTTTTTTATCTAATGCAAAAGAAAGAGAATTATTACAAGATGAGAAATATATAAAAAAATTTGTTGAAAATTTAGCTCAGAGTTTTGTTAAAATTTAAATTTTATGGATTTAATTGGTAAATTTTCATTTAAGCCTGTAACATAAGAGTAATTTCCAATAATTTTTAATATTTGTTGTTTGGTTAATTTTTTTTCAAAATAATAGTTAATATTTTTGATAATGTTTATAGTTTCAATTAAGGCTTTTTCATATAATTCATCAAAGGAATCTGTTTTGGCTAGGCTTGGTTTTGTGGGATAATACCAGGTATCGTGATTTAGATTTAAATAATTTTTGTCAATTTTGCTAACGTTAAAGCTTAAATATTCATATCTTCTTTTGCTTTTAAACATTATTAAATCTTTTAATTTATAAATATTTTTTTTAATTCCTGTTGTGTCAGTTACAAAATATTTTAAAATAAAATTTCCTGTTTTAACACTTTTTTGATATATATTTGCCATGTTTTCAATATTAAACGTATGAAAATAAGCATAATTGATAATATTCTTTAAATCTTGGCTAAATTTTTCTTTCGGTAAGAGAGTATTAGCTAATTTATCATTTTTTAATGATCTATTGGTCTTTTTTTGGTAAATATAGGCATCAATGTTAACTTCCATTTTTTCATGTAAGCCACGATATTTAATGTTTATTTCAGGAAATCCAGTATTATAAATAATAAAAGGGTGACAAAATCTATCTAAAACATAGTGACAAATACTTCCATATAAATAACTAATTAAATCTTGATTATTTTCTAAATAATTATCTGTTATATAATCTAAAATGTTTTGAAAATAAAGATTGATATTTTTCTTTTGAGCTAAATTTCCTAATTTTCTAATTTTTTTGCCTTGCCATGGAGTAAAAAATTTATAATAAAAAAGATTATCAAAACTTTGCGCAAAAATAAAAAATATTTTCTGATTTATTTTTTTGTTATTTGGTAGTTTATTTAAAACATCTTTTGCAAAGTAATGGTGAGTAACAATTGATGGCATATTACCTCCTTGTTTAAATTTTAGCATAATTAAGATAATTTTCATAATTTTTTCACATTTTAATAACATAATTGACAAGAAATCTGACTACAATATTTTTGTACTTTGTGATATAATGTTTTAAGATATGGGGTGCTATAATGGCCAAAACTTTTAAAACACTGGATGAACAGGTAAAGATATTACAAGGTAAAGGTCTTATTATTTCCGATGAAAAAGATACTAAAGATATTCTTCTTCGTGAAAATTACTTTTTTGTTAGTGGATATCGTTTGCTTTTTATGGAAAGTATAACTAATAAGCTTTTTTTGCCGGGAACTACATTTGAAGAATTATATGCAATGTTTCAATTTGATAGGCATATTAGAAATATTGTATTTAAAAACTTGCTTATTATTGAAAATAATATTAAAAGTATTACTGCATATAATTTATCAGCTAAGTATGGAATTTGTGAAGAGGATTATTTAAATCCTAAAAATTTTGTTACGGATAGAAAAAGAAAAAAACAAGTTGACGATTTGCTTAGAAAAATGAAAAGACAAATTAGAGTTAATGGGGAACAACATCAAGCAACAATTCATTATATTCAAAAATATGGATATATTCCTTTATGGATCGCTGTAAAAGTTTTATCTTTTGGAATTGTAAGTGAATTGTATCAAATATTAAAATTTGATGATCAAGTTAATATTGCTAAAGACTTTAATGTTGATCGGGAGGAATTATTAGTTTATTTTCCAATTTTAGCAAATTTTCGTAATTTATGTGCTCATGAAGATATATTATTTGAACATAAGGCTCAAAGAAGTATAGAAGATACTAAATATCATGAACTTTTAAAAATTCCTAAAGTTAATGATGAGTATATTTATGGAAAAAATGATTTGTTTGCTGTTGTAATAATTTTGAAACAGTTATTGCGAAGAGATGATTTTTTCTTATTTATGAGTGAATTAGAGTATGAAATACAAATCTTAGCAGATAGGTTAAAAACGATTTCTATTGAAAAAGTATTAGATCGTATGGGATTTCCTATTAATTATGGAGAGATGGTGAGGTTATAAATGGAAATTAAAGAAGAGAAAAAGGTTCAAAATAATAATGTTTTAAGAATTGTTGTTGTTGGTATAGTAATGTTTTTTGTTGGGGCTGGTTGTTTATATGGGTTAATGTATTTTTTCCCAGCACCTTTTGTAAAGACTATTACGGAAGAAAGAAAAAATGTTACTGTTACTGATACTGGTATAGCGGACGCTGTTGAAAAAGTTTATGATGCAGTTGTTGTTGTAAAAACTTATAAAAGTAAACAATTATATTCAACTGGTACAGGATTTGTTTATAAAAAGGATGATAATACAGCTTATATTTTGACTAATAATCATGTTATTGAATCAGGTGATACAATTTATGTAGAATTTACTGATGGAAGACAAATTGAAACAAAAGTTGAAGGTAAAGATGTTTATTCAGATATTGCTGTTTTATCTTTAAGTGCTAATGAAGTTACTACTGTTGCCAAAATGGGTAGTAGTGAAGATGCCAGAGTTGGCGATACAGTTTTTACTGTAGGAGCGCCAATTAATTCCGATGCTTATTCTGGTACAGTTACAAGAGGCATTTTGTCTGGAAAAAATAGATTAGTAAGTGTATCAACAACAAATCAAGGTACTTCTGATATGATGATGAGTGTTTTACAAACTGATGCAGCAATTAATTCTGGTAATTCTGGAGGACCTTTAGTAAATGCTAATGGAGAAATAATTGGAATTACATCATTAAAATTATCATCAAATGGATTATCATCTACTGCTAGTATAGAGGGAATGGGTTTTGCAATTCCTATTGAGACAGCATTAAGCTATGCCGAAAAATTAGAAAACGGAACTACTATTGAAAGACCTTCTTTAGGTATAACTATGAGAAATGTAGCAGATATGATTTATCTTAATAAAACTGACTTAACTTCTGGCGTTTATGTTGAAAGTGTAACTTCAGGAAGTCCAGCTGAAAAAGGTGGCTTAAAAGTTGGTGATATTGTAGTTGAAGTCGATGATGAAGAGGTTAGTGATTTAGCTTATTTGCGTTATTTATTATATAAACATAGCGTTGGTGATACGATAAAAGTTAAAGTATATCGTAGTGGTGATTATAAAGAATTAACTATTAAATTAGATCAAAAAGCAAGCTAGTTATTTAGCTTGCTTTTAATATTTATTAATCTTTTAAAATATTTATAAACCTTATAAATACATTGTAAATATGAAAATAAAAAAAGGGGATGTTAGAAAATAGATAATCTATTTTCTATACATCTTCTTTTCTTTTGGCTTTACACCAGGAATAACTTCTTTTTGTAAACCAAATGGCCTATCCCAATAACTTTTTTTGATTAA
>CALVWG010000098.1 GCA_944364655.1 uncultured Bacilli bacterium
TGCAAGGAATCAGGAGCAGATGTTATAGTTGCAGTTGGAGGAGGTTCAAGTATAGATACAGCAAAAGGAATATCAATTGTTATGACAAATCCAGATAGAGCAGATATTAAATCATTAAATGGTGCTTCAAATACTGTAAATAGAGGAATGCCGCTGATTGCTATACCAACTACAGCAGGAACGGCAGCAGAAGTTACCATCAATTATGTTATTACAGATGAAAAAAGAAAAATAAAAATGGTATGTGTGGATCCAAATGACATACCAATGTTAGCCATAGTGGATACAGAACTTATGGCATCTATGCCAAAGAGTTTAGCTGCAGCGACAGGACTAGATGCTTTAACTCATGCGGTAGAAGGCTATATCACAAAAGCACACAATTTAATGTCAGACATGTTTCATATGAAGGCAATTAAACTTATCTTTGAAAATTTAGCCAAAGCAGTAAATGAAAAATATCCAGACGCTATTGAAAAAATGGGTTATGCTCAATATATAGCAGGAATGGGATTTTCAAATGTTGGTTTAGGAATTGTACATTCTATGGCTCATCAGCTAGGAGCTGTATATGATACACCACATGGAATTGCAAATGCTATGTTACTTCCAACTGTTATGAGATTTAATGGAGAAGATCCGGCTACTGCTCAAAGATTTAGAGAAATCCTTTGTGAAATAGGAAGACCAGATGCTTTACATTTAAATGACCAAGATGTTATTAATACATTTGTTTGGATGATATCAGAACTTTCTAAATCAGTAGGAGTAACGCAAAAAATAACAGATTATGGAGCAAAAAAAGAAGATTTTGAAATGCTAGCAGAAAAAGCGATGGAAGATCCTTGTAAACCAGGAAATCCAAGAGAAGTAAACAAAGAACAATTTATTGAATTATTTAAAAAAGCAGCGATGTAATATAATGTGAATTTGGGGACGGAGGAAAAAAATATATATTTTTTTCCTCCGTCCCCAAATTCATTATTGGTTTGCATATTGTTGTTTGGTACTATCAATTTTAGTTTGTTCAGCAGTATCGGTTTGATACCAACCTTTTTCAGCCATTAAATTGTATAGCTTATTTTGAATATCTAAACTTGTATTTAGAGCATCTTTAAAAGCACTATGAACTTCAGCTGTTGTAGCTTCAATGGTACCATGAAGATATAAATCGCAAGCACCTTTTACAGCTAATAATTCTCTTTCCATTAAATCTTTATCTTCCATAATATTAACTCCTCCTTTTATAATAAATTAAAAAACTTATTAAATAATTCTGTGTGTTTGTTTTCTAGTTCTTTTACATAAGAAGAAAGAGTTATATCTTTCAACTGACTAGAAGTTTTACAACTACAATTTTCCATAAAGCTTTCACGTGAAATTGCATCTTGAACATATAAAAGCTCTTTACTTGTCATATTCATCACCACCTAAAATTAATATGAACCAATTCAGAAAATTTTATACACCAATTGCAAAAATCACAACAAAATAGGTTCAATTTGTTCTCCATCTAGAGCCGCTTCTAGAGTTTTTATAATATATTCTGGGTCAAATACAATTGACCTAGGTTTGGTAATCGGATTATCTTGTTTAAATGGAACAAAATAATAGTTTTTTCGATTAATTAAATTACCAATACTTACCAAATTAGCACCAAGTCCATTGTTTGTAGAAGGTGCAATTACTACTGGCAAATTATTTCTTAAGTGAGATTTAACAGCCATTAATGCTGGTGTATCTATAATATCGCAGGCAAGTTTTGACATGGTGTTTCCACTTGCTGGTGCGACAATCATAATATCTGTTAAATGTTTAGGGCCGATAGGTTCTGCATCTTGTATCGTATGGATAATATCTTTTTCAGAAATATCTTTTATCTGCTGAATAAATTCATCCGCTTTTCCAAATTTGGTATCTAGTTCATAACTATGATGAGACATGATGGGAATGATATCAGCCCCTAATTTTTTTAGTTCTTTCATTTTAGGAATAGTTTTACGAAAAGTACAAAAAGAACCTGTAAGTACAAATCCAATCTTTTTTCCTTTCACTTCCAAAATTCATCCGCTCCTCCTTTCCAAATACAATTTATATATCATATGAATTTTGGTTGTAAATTTTGAATGAAAATTGTAAAATAATGTTTTTTTATAGAAAAAAGAGAAATTTAAGAATTTATGAAACTTAATTTTTTGCTAGACTTTTTTCTATTTCTATGATAAAATTTCAAAAATAAAGGCAAACTATTTAAAACTGCATAGCAAGAAAAATTAAAAAACAGAAAGGATGAATTTTTAATGAGTGAAAAATATCAATGGGATTTAACCGATATTTTCAAAACCAAAGAAGACTTTGAAGATGAAATCATTAAATTACAAAACACCTTGGAACAAATAAAAGACTATCAAGGAAAACTAAAAGAAAGTTCACAAAACATCTATCACTGTTACCGATTCTATGAAAAAGCCCTAGAACATTACGAAAAAATATATAGCTATGGCAT
>CALVWG010000099.1 GCA_944364655.1 uncultured Bacilli bacterium
TAAAGCCTTTACTATTGCTTCTTGAACAATATCTAAAGCCTGATCTTGATTTTTGACATAACTGAAGGCAACTCTAAAAAAATATTCTTGATTATCTTTAATAAACTCGATTATTTCTTTATCGTTGCTGGTTGTTAACATCATAGATATTTATCAATTATTTTTTCTGCTTGATTATCATTTGATACACATAATACTACATATTTTTCATTACTTTTTATAATACTTTTTTCTAAACGAGAAACTTCTTCAGGAACATAGTTTGCAAAATTTTGCTTTTGTTCTTCAACGCGTTTTTCTAAAGCAGCTTTGACATCTTCTTCATCACTGGAATTTTTTAATGTTATTATAGCAATTTCTTCAGAGGTTGCTCCACTTCCAATATAAATAACATAGTCTTCTACTTCAGGCATGTCATATATTTTGGAAATATCTCCTTCAAATAATGTTAATTCATCATCGAAATCGACTTCTGTTAATAATTCGCTCGCTAAATCATCGGGAGTAAAAGATTTTGTTTCTTTACTACAACCACATACTAAAAGTAATATTATTCCTATTAAAACATATTTTTTCAATTTATCACTTCACTTCCTAATTTTCTACTATATAATGAGTTTTTAAATATTGCAACCATTTATCACAATAATTTTTATTTAAATGAATTCCATCAGTTGCAGCATCATCGGGTAGATAACCTTGTTCATTTGCTACTGAGGATGAAATATCTAAATAATACACACTTTTTTCTTTGGCCATTTCTTTTAATAAATCATTATATTCATTTATTTTAGACATCTTTATATAATCATGGTTAAGAGAAACTTCTTCACTTACTGGTAATATTGATTCAACATAAATAATGGCATTAGGATTTATCTTTTTTATAGAATCGATTATTTCGCCATATTTTTTAATAAATAAACTGCTGGATTGCCAACCGGTTTCATTGATTCCCAACATGATGTAGACCTTGTCAAAAGAATCTTTAGCTAAAGCATCCATGATTGTTATTTTTTCGCCATCTTTTGTAATAACTGGATTAGTAAAAATTGTATCAACCATCAATCCTTTGTGAGTATAAAAAGTGGCATCTATAGTTTCATAAATCATAAAACCTTCAGTTCTAGAGTCACCGATAAAAACAGCATCATCAAAATATGTATCAGCAATTTCTTCTTGTAAAGGGACTGAATCTATTTGAGGTTTTTTTTCATCTTCAATTGGTTTTTCCGGTTCTGGTGGATTAGGAACTGGTTCATTATCCTTAGGTGTATCACTTTTCAAAGAAATATTTTCTCCATCATTATCGATTGGTTTTTCATCATTTTTTAATGCTTTGCTTGTGAATATTCCTGCTACCCCCAATAAAACTAGAACTAGTACAACAATTACACTTTTTTTAATACGCATTATTTCATCTCCCATAATATTAGATATTTTAATGTGACAAAAAGTTTTAATTTTTTTAAAATTTCGTCAAAAAAATTAGTGATTAAGCACTAATCAATTTTGTTTTACCTATTTGGATTTGTTGGTTCAATTGATTCATCAAATATATTTTGAATAGAGTTACTATTTGTTTTCCAACCACTTTTTAATAATCCAGAAATTATTTGAGGACTTACTTTATTAAAGCCTAATTCATTAGAAAAACTATAGTATAATCCAAGTTCATCAAATGAATAGATGGCCATCAGATTAAAATCATCTGAGTTGCTGTATGATAAATTGAATTGTCTTAGTTTTCCAAATTCATCGTTAGATAAAATCTTACTCAACAATATATAGATGTATCTTGTAGCTTCATGGGCTCCTTTAAAATCTTTTGAAAATATTTCTTTAGTTTTTTTCACTTTATAGTCCACAATTTCAGATGGACTAAATTTGCTGAAATCTATTTGAGCAAGTTGTTCTATAAATTCATTTATATAATCATCAGTGTATTTATCTACGATAAAACCTAATTTCTTATCCATTTGGGCACATTCTCTTAGTGAGATAATATCATAATCACCAGCACTATTAGTAGTAAAGCCAAATTCTTTGGTTTTTAAGCCACCTTGGATATTGGCTAAATCTAGTGTTAAGTCTAGAATAATTTTTAAGCCATCAGAAAACGTTACTTCAGTTGCTACATGTTCTTTATTAAAACTTCGACCAGAAATCTTTCTTTCGATTATTTTTGCCTGACAATTAGGGATTAATCCATTTATTAGAGTCATAAGAATTTCACTTATTTGATAACAAGTTTTATATCTGCCGATTTCATTATTGGCATAATCTATAGGTTCACTTATTACACTTTCATCAGCAATAACTCGATAATCATAACTAAATAGCTTCCCTAAATTTATATAAATATAACGTACCTTTTCTAAATCAGTTGTATTTTCAGGAATCGATGACATTATAAAGTTTATTGAGGGAATAATATTTTGACCAATTTTTAAATTCATAGTTTCACTTCCTAAACATTATAATAATTTTATAATTCTCTTGGCAAATTGCTTTTTCTAACTGCAAATTCTAATAATGTTTCCAAATCATTAAATGGCTTTAATTGATAATCTAGTTCA
>CALVWG010000100.1 GCA_944364655.1 uncultured Bacilli bacterium
GCGTTTAAGTGGCACTTTAGATGGTGGAACAAGAACGGTTTATCTAAGTATTCAAGATAGTGCTGGAAATATAGTTAATCGAGAAGCCAAATACACAGTTTATAAAGATTGTAGTAATCAAAGTAAAATCTATATTGAAAGTACTTATGGAGCATGTAGTAAAACATGTGGTGGAGGAATCCAATACCGAGCATATCAAATGAAAGATACAAAGACCAATACAATATGTAGTACAGGAAAAGATTCTAAAACTTGCAATACTCAAAGTTGTGATCTTGTAGAGTCTATGAATCCGAATGATTATGAAAGTAGTAAAAAAGTAGCTTGTGATAAAACGTATTTTAAACGTTTAGTAGATGAAAATAGTAATAAATTTCGTATTGCTCTTGATTCTCAAAGCTTTCGAAATGCTTTATATGATTGTGCAAGTGTAACTAGTTCTATTTTAAGAAATAGTGATGCAGCTTATAACATTTTAAGAGCTCATTTTAGAACTACTATTGTTTCTGGAAAAGGAAAGAGTGAAACGTGTACATGTTATTATAATAAGGATAGTAAAAGCGCAGAAAAAACTTGTAATAAAGCAGCATGCAGTCAAGAACATGAAAGATTTGTTTCAGGAAATATTTATAATGGTAAAATTTTAGTTTTAAGTGCTACAACATCTTTAAAATGGCCTGATTGGGGAACTTCGTCTTCTAAGTGTGGAGAAGATAATGGATTTGGAGATTGTGAAAATGAAACGAGCAGTGTAGAAAAATGGGGATACCGGAGTATATTAATAGGAGATAGTTCGGGAGATGTTTCTGAAGCAACTGGCTGGGGTGCATGTACGAAAGAAACGAATGCAATTATTAATTGGAATGAATGTGGGTCTAAAGAAGAAAGAAAAAATCGTATTGCTTATTTTCAAAATGGACTTACTGTAGGCCTTTATACTTATCAGGACTGGTATTATTGGAAAAACGAACGTTCAAGTCGAGATAAAAATAGCTATAAAAATGGTCAGGTCTATGTTCAAATTTTTAGAATATAGGAGGAAAAATGAAAAAGATTGTTAAAGTGGAATTTTTAATTATTCTAAGTTGTATTGTACTTGGAATTGGTGTTGTAATTTTTATTTTAAATCAGCAATTGAATTATGATAAATTGTTAAAAGCTGGTTATAAAAATTATGAAGTAGATATTACATTTACAGCTGACGAAGAAGATGGCTTTAGTTTTTTTGGAAGCTACATTTATGAAACAAATGAATTGTCTTTAGAAGATGATAATGGGAATGAGTACAATATTACTGGAAATCTTTATACCTCATTAGTTAGTAAGATTGAAAATAAAAAATATGAAAATGAAACAACATTTTCTACAAAAGTTGATTTTCAAGAAATTTGTTCAAAAGAACACGATTTTGAATTGTTTTTAAAAGATCAAGAGTCTATGATGTGTGAATATGAGATTGATGATAATAAAATATATGATATAAGTTGTGAAACAAATGGAAAAAATATAACCTTTATTTTCGACTTTAAAGATTAATAAAATCAAGGATAGATAAAAAAATAAATTTTATTGGATTTCTTGATTTTTTTATTTACTTTCAATGCGTAAATAATAAATAAAAATTTTTAAATGTCATTGACACGAACAAATGTACATGTTAAAATTTTTTTAGAAAGAGGGAGAAGTATGGAAAATATTTTAAGAAAATATGGAATTATTATATTGTTGTATTTAGTTATTGTTGGAGGAATAATTTTGTTAAATGAAAGGATTAAATTGCTTAATCAAAATAATGAAATCCAAACAAATTATGTTGCTAAATAATTAAAGCTTGTTTACTAAAAATTAAAAATTTGTTATACTCTATATAGAATAAAAAGGAGTGAAATCATGAATCAAAGTGATATTCAAGCAGTAAATGAGTTAAAAATGCTTTCTATAGATATGATAAATAAGGCAGGAAGTGGCAATCCAGGTATATGTTTAGATATGGCTTCAGTTATGTATACATTATTTGCTAAAGTTGCCAATGTTTATCCTAAAAATCCTAATTTTTTTAATCGTGATCGAATAATTTTATCATCAGCTCACATTGCTCCTTTATATTATGCAATGTTATATATGTCAGGTTTTCCAATTTCTAAAGATGATTTAATGAATTTTCGCCGTTTAAATTATCAAACGCCAGGACTTCCAGAACTTAATAATCCAGTTGGAGTAGATGCAAGTACTGGCTTAGCTGGAGATGGTGTGGCAATATCAGTTGGGTATGCTTTAGGTAGAAGATATCTTGAAGCTTTAATAAAAAAAGAAGATGATAAATTAAATATTTTAAACTTTACAACATATTGTTTTATCAGTGATGCTGATATATTATCTGGCACTAGTGAAGAAGCTTTTTCATTTGCTTCAGCTCAAAATTTAGAGAATTTAGTTTTTTTATATGATTCTAATAATATGATGGCTGAAGGTCCTTTAGAGATGACTTTTAAAGAAGATTTAGTTAAAAAATTTCAAAGTAAAGGTTTTTATGTTGATGTTTTAAAAGATTCAAATAATATTAAAGAAATTGCAAAATCTTTAGAAAATGCAAAGAATTCTAAAAGACCAGCTTTGTTAATTTTTAAAAACATTATTGGTAAAGATTCTTTTAATGCTGGAAAAAACATTATTCATTCTGGAGTTTTATCTTTTGATGATACAAGTTCTTTAAGAAGAAAATATAATCTTTTTTTGCCATCATTTGAAATTACTAAAGATTCTATTTTACAGATTGAAACTCAAATTAATTCTCGTTTAACTAAATTAAAAAAGAAATTTGATGAATCTTATTTGCGGGCAAAAAATATTAATAGTCAGTCCCTTAATGCTATAATCAATCTTTTAGAAACTAATTGTTATCAAAGTAATTTTGACTCTTCTAATTATAAAATTAATGATGGATATAGAGAACCGTTAATAGAATCAAATTACAAGGTTTTAAATTTAATAACTCCAAGAACGCCTTTCTTTATTGGTGGAAGTGCGGGATTAAATTTATCATGTCAAACTTTATTAGGGGGAGCAAATTATCAAGATAGTAAAAATCTATTAAATAAAAATATTCGCTTTGGTCCGCGGGAAAGAGCTATGGCTTATATTTTGAATGGAATGAGTCTGTTAGGATTGAGAGTTTTTGGATCAACTAAATTAGGTTTTTCAACAGAAATGCTTAGTGGAATAAGATCAACGGCTTTAATGAATTTACCTGTAACGTATATTTTTACGCATGATAGTGTTTATAATAGCGAAGAAGGACCAATAAGAATAAGCGTTGAACAATTATCTTTTTTAAGAGCAATACCTAATCTAACAGTATATCGTCCAGCTGATATTATGGAGTTACTTGGAAGTTGGGAAGTTATTTTACAAAATGCTAAGCCAAGTGCTTTATTAATAACTACTAATAGTGTTCCAAAATTACCAGGATCAAATGCTAAACTAGTTAGAAATGGTGGATATATTATTAAAAAAGAAGTTAATAGATTAGATGGAATTATAATTGCTACCGGTAGTGAAGTTATAAGTGCTATGCAAATAGCTTATGATTTACAAAAAAACAATTTAGATTTAAGAGTTATATCGATGCCATCAGTTGAAGCCTTTTTAGCAATGGGTAATGATTATCAAAAAGCTCTTTTGCCAAGCAATATAAAAACAGCGGTTATAGAAGCTGGTAAATGTGATGTTTGGTATCGTTTTGCAACAAATGGTGATTTTATTTTAAACATAAATGATTTTGCTTATTCTGGGAATCCTTTAGAAGTTCTTCAAAAAATGGAATTTGATTATGATAATTTAAAATTGAAAATTGAGTCTTTAATGAAATAATTCGACAAATTATGCGCATCTTCTTTGTTATATTAATAACGAGGTGGTAAAGATGCGTATTTTTTATATATTTCAAATAAAGAAAGATTTGGAAAAAATAACAAAAAGTAATCCTTATTTACTTTTTCATACATTAGAAACAATTTATTATCGTGAACCTGATGATATAAAGCTTGGTTATATATTTTTAAAGCAAGTAATTGAGCCAATTCAGATTAAAGAACTCGATATTGCTCTTTTTAAACGTTATAAAGATAATTATTTTTATATGAAATATCGAAATACTCATAGTATGCACGATGTATATCGTAAAGAAAATACAACTTTAATTTTAAATAAAACATATTTAAAATTAGAAACTAATGTTGTTAAACCACGATTTTTAGAGGAATTACAAAAAAATCACAGTTTATTTGTCTGTGATTTTGAAGAAAAAGATTATTTTTGGCTTGACTCTTTAGAACCAATGCCATTATAAAATATTGGTTTATTACATAGATCAAATTTTGCCGAATTAGAATTAGTTAGCATATCATAAAGTAATGCTGCTTTTATTTCTTCTTGATAAAATAAGCTTTCTTTGTCTACTTTGGTTGGTAATAAGAAGTTTTTTCGATTTATATTTAAATATTTTTTGCCCTTTAGAGAAAATCCCAAGATATGAATGTAAGATGGTTTTAAAATACTAT
Organism: uncultured Bacilli bacterium; assembly: GCA_944364655.1. GTDB lineage: Bacteria > Bacillota_I > Bacilli_A > RF39 > UBA660 > Ventrenecus. Next base: position 4,560 of record CALVWG010000100.1, read on the forward strand.
CTTTTTTTTGATGATTTAAAAAGATATGAATCAGCATTCTTTTTAAACGATTATAAGTATAACGTTTGCTTTTTAATGAATTAACTAATTCTTCAAATGTATTACATTTAGTAATTTCTTTTTTTAATTTATAATCAAGACCTTCTGTAACATCAATTATTTTATCTAAATTATCTTCTAATAAAATTTTGTATTTTAAAAAAGAAAATAATTTTTTATCGTCAATTTTTTGCCATTTGTTAATAGCGTCAATTGGAAGATAGGAAGATATATCTTGATTATTTTGCTTTTTATTTCGGATATTTGAAGCACTTATAATATTATCGTCTGATAATAAATCATGATAATTATTAGTTCTTTTAATTGCAGTAGCTTTGATATTATAATTATATTTTAGTATAGTTTTAATATAGCTAATTGCTAAAATATCATTTGGTAAAATAGTGGTGGTAACATTTAATTTGCTATTTAATCTAGTAGGGTAATTGTCTTTTTTATTGGTGTTTTTTAATGAAAAATCACTATCTAATTGTGTTTTCGCAAGTTGATAAAATCTTTCTAAATCAGTTGTTTCGCTTCCAAAAACTATTTCTTCAACACCTAAAGCGTTTAGTAAAAAAATACTACCAAAAGCAAATTGATCTGCTGATTGAGTTCCAAATAGTGTAGGTAGTTCGATAACTACATCAACACCGTATTTTAAAGCTAATTTCGTTTTATCTTCTTTATTTAATACACTAATATCGCCACGTTCTAAAAAATAACCATTTAAAGCTAAAATAATAATAGAATCTGGATAAAGTTCTTTTATTTTACTAAGATGGTAGATATGTCCATTATGAAAAGGATTATATTCAGCAATAATACCAATTTTTTTCATGTTTTCACCTGTTAAATAGTTTATCATAGATTGAATTTTAGTGCAATTTATACTATAATTGTTTTGTGATGTATATGGATATAGATTTAAATAAAGTTCCAATTAGAAAAATGTCATATAAAGGGAAAGTTGAAATTCCTAAAGAATTTTACGAAAAAATGGATATATTAGATATTAAAAATGTTATTTTAGAATTTAAAATTGACATTGATGCTAATCAAGATGAAGTCCTTTACTTAAAGAGTACAGGTGAATTTATATTAAGTGATGCTCGGGATTTAAAGCCTTTATCTTATCCTTTTAAAATAGAATTAGAAGAAAAATTAAATCCTGATAGTGAAATATATGGCAGATTTTTAGAAAATTCACAAAATACACTTGATATTATGACAATTTTATGGGAAAATATTGTTCTGGAAAAGCCAATTAGTTATACCGTGTGTGATTCTTTAAAAAATAATGAAGAAAATACCGGATGGCGAGTAGTCGGCGATGAAGATGATGATCAAAGTATTGATCCTAGATTAGCTCCCTTAATGGAGTTATTAAATAAGAAAAAGGAGTGAAAAACATGAAACTTAACCTTCAATTGTTTGCTGTTCCATTTAGAAGAACTAGTAAAACTAAAAAAAGAATGCGTCGTACACATTTAAAGAAAGAAGTAGGAGCTTTAAGTGTATGTCCAAAATGTGGCGCAAATATAAGACCTCATCGTGCATGTGCTAAATGTGGTTATTATAAAAATGAAGATGTTTTACATTTAAAAAAAGAAGAAGAAAATTAATTATTATTGAAATTATAATGATTTTGTATTATAATTTCTTTGTAATGTCCTGGTAGCTCAGCTGGATAGAGCAATCGCCTTCTAAGCGATCGGTCGTGAGTTCGAATCTCGCCCAGGACACCATTTGAAAATGAACACATTTAATAGATGTGTTTTTATTTTAATTTGGTGGTAAGATTATGGAAAAAATTTATCAAAAATTAAATGATTACTTAAATGATATATGTGTTTATTTAGAAAAAAATGATTCTTTTTTATTGGATAAAATAAGGCCAATTAGTTGGTTAAATGATAAAGTAATTAAATATTTTGAAGAAATGAAATTTTTTAAGCAAAAAATTTTAAATAGTAGTTCAAAGGAAAATAATTTGACTTTTGATGATGTTTTTCTTTTAGCAAGAGAAATTATTGCAAGTATTGATAAATGCTACTTAGTAGATTTTGATAATTTAATTAAAAGTGGTGAATTAGATTTTGATTTTGAAAAAGAATGTAATAATTCAGAATTTGAAACTAAATATAAAAATGGTGAAATAAAAAAAATTATTAATATTGGGTGTAATTTTAATTATGACGATGTAATAACTCTTATTCATGAATATATTCATTATGTAAATAGTAATGATACAATTGTAGGGAATTATTTTTCTGAATTTTTATCAATTTATTTTGAATTTTATACAAAAGATTATTTATTAAAAAAAGGTATTGATATCAAAGAAGTCAATATTTATGACAGAATAAAATATACTTATTATAATTTAAAAAGTTTGTATAGGTATGAAATACCTTTATTAGCGTATATAAATTTTGGAAATTTAGATAGTAATACTTATTTATTGTTGAATAAGTTTGTTTTAAATATTAAAAAGGAAGCTTTTGAAAATGAGTGTAAGCTTTTATGTTATAAATTAACTAAGATAGCAGAAAGCAAAAAAGAAGAAATTGCTGAAGATCCAGAAAATAAAGGTTATTATTTAAGTGAAAATTTTATAGTTTATGATTACCTATATATATTGGGTACTTTATTAGCTTTATATGCTCGTAAGTATTGTAGTTTTGAAAAAATAGTTTATTTAAACAATCATATTAATGAATTTGAAGGTCTAAGTGTAAATGAAATATGTCTAAATATTGGAATTGATTTAAATGCAGATGATTTTGTTTTAAAATTATTTTCAGCAATTGATGAATATATTAATAAGAATCATATTGAAAATAATAGAAAAATTTAAATGTTAATAAAATAAAAAGTCACTTTAACAAGTGGCTTTTATTCTATAAATGTAACGTTTTCAATATTCAGAGTATCTTTCAATGATAGAGAAATGGAGTATTTTACTTCTTCTTCTAAATCTTTTGATGCTAAACCTTCATATAAAAGAGGACTAAAACTTAATTGAATTTCATTTTCTAATAATTCATAATTAGTTAATTCTGTGTTTGCACTTAAATAACTTATTAAATTTGTTTTAATACTTGGATTAGTTTTTAATCTTTCAATAATAATTTCAACTTTGTCTTTTTCGTTATTTTCTAAAAGAGTTACGGGAATATAATAAGATGTGTTATTTTCTTTAGCTATGTAATAAGTTGTAGTTTTGCTTACATCTTTTAAATTACTTAAATCGTATACTTTATTAATACCAATATCTCTGGTAAGTAAAGGAGGCAGTTTCTCATTAGTATTAGGGATTGTCTCTAAAATTTTATTTTCAACATAAATGATTACACCTTCAATACCATCTAATTCAGTTAAAGAATAAACTAAGCTTTCAATCATTTTTTCACTGTAATCTTTATCAATGTTTAAAAAATCTTTACTAAAATTAATCTTTAAAGTTTTGTCTTGAATATCTATACTTAAAACTTTTGTGTTTTTAGGAATTATTGGTTTAAAAAGATTAGGAATATAAGCACTTTTAGCATTATTGATTGTTAAAATTTCAATCATTTCTTTGGCTTTAGAAATTACATCATCACCATTGATCGAAATATCAGTTCTGATTACTAAATCATCTTGATTAAGAATATAAATAGGGGCTTTATTAGCTTTCATATAAGTTATTGTTACATTTTTAATTTCTTCTTCAGTTTTTGGAAATGTTAAAGTGATTAAAAAAATAAGTAAGGCAAAGGTAGTAATTATTAATTTTCGTTTGGCACAGTTTTTAATCATTAAAAATCACCTAATAAACAATATGCGATAAGAAAAAAAAGAAGAACAAAAAAAGAAAGTTAAAAAAACTTTCTTAAATAGATATTTCACCTAATTTTAAAAGTTCGACGACTGCACTTGCACGTCCTTTAACTTCTAATTTTTGCATTGCATTTGAAATATGGTTTCGTACGGTCTTTTCACTTATTTCAAATTCATCAGCAATTTCTTTAGTAGAGTAATTTTGAATTAATTTTTCAAAAATTTCTTTTTCTCTAGTTGTTAATATTTTTTGCCTCATAAAAATCACCTTTCTTTCAACATACCTACTTATGGTATTTTATGTTAGAAAGAAAAGAATGTTCTTTTAAGCATTTTGGAATTTCACTGTAATATATTTATCTTGATCAAATAGTCCTTGAACAGTTCTAATAATATTATTAGCTAAAGTGTTTGAGTGCTCGTTGCTGGCAATAACAATACTAATTGTATCATTTTTTATTTTGACAAAACTATCTAGTTGATAGGTTTCTTTTATTTGTTTTTCAACTTTTTCTTCTTCACTTTTTTTGGCTTGCAGAGCCATTAAAGAATTATAAGCATTATTTTTTTCTTCAGTTGTACTATTATTATCTAGTAATACTGATTGATAATTTTCCATTTCTTTTAAGACAGCTTCATCTTCAGCAACTCTTAATGACACCAATAAACTACTTTCTTCTAAATTAACGTTTACGGGAGCATCTACCGTTTCTGATTTAGCATTTTCAATGATTTTAGCTAAACTACTATCTTGCATAGTTACATAATAAATTGATAAAACTAAAATTAAACTAAATAAAGTTACAAACCAAATACTTTGTTTATTAATCATTTTTTCCTCCTTGTATATCTATCACAATATATGAATATTACAAAATTTTATTACATGATTTAATTTATATTATGCTATAATAAAAATATGTGGAGTGAAAAGTATGTATCAATTATGTTTATTATTTATGAAATTCATTTTATTTAGTATGATTGGCTATGTAACAGAAATGATAACATGCGCGATTGTAGATAAAAAGATTGCTAATCGTGGTTTTTTTTGTGGACCAATTATTCCAATATATGGTGTAGGAAGTTTATTACTTATTTTTTTATTAAAGCCATTTAGACATAATTTATTGTTAGTAATTATTTTTAGTATGTTAATTACAACTTCTATTGAATATTTAACTGGTTACTTATTGGAAAAAATATTTCATAATAAATGGTGGGATTACAGTAAAGAAAAGTTTAATTTACATGGACGTATTTGTTTAAAAAATGTTATTCTTTTTGGAATAGGTGGTCCAATTATTTTATATATAGATCCTTTTATGACGGATTTTTTAATTCAGTTTAAAAATCAATATTTAATAATCGTGGCAATTATAATATTTGTAATTTTTACTTTAGATGTTATTTATTCTTGTATAGTTGCTTATAATTTAAGACATCGTTTAATAGTGGTGGAAGATTTAAAAAACGAAAAATTAACTAAAATACCAGGAATGCTAGAAAGAATGCTTAATGTTCGTTTAAAAGGAGTTAAAAAGTTTCCGAAAAGACTTTTAAAAGCATTTCCAACAATTTGGAAGAGTTATCCAAAAGAATTTGAAATTATGAAAAAAATTGAAGAAAAAAAGAAAAGTGAAAAAAAGAAAAAAAAGAGAAAATAAAGGAAAATAAACTTTTTTCTTGTAAGTATTATTGAAGGCAAGAAAGGAGTTTTTTTTATGAATGTAATTAGACAATGGGACTTGAAAGATTGTGGTGTAATTTGCATTGCCTATTTAGTTGAATATTATAATGGGTTTATTCCTTATGAAAAAATTAGAGAAGATACATTTACTAATCAATCAGGGACGAATGCTTATTATATGTTGTTAGCTTTAAGAAAATATGGTTTTGATGCAGTTGGAAAAAAAGTTTCATTTGCTGATTTAAAAACTTTGCCATTGCCTTTAATTGCGCATTTTACAATGCCAAATAAACTAGAACATTTTATGGTTATAACTAAAATTACTCAAAAACAAGTAATTTTAATGGATCCTGCGACTGGTAAAAGGAAAATGTTAGTTAATGATTTTTTAGATATTTGGAATCAGATAGTATTAATAGCTGTTCCTAATTCAACAATTTTAACTTTTCCAAAAGATTTAAAAATTTTGTCGTATTTAAAAAAAATAGTTTTTAAACAAAAGAAAAAAATAATTTATCTTTTTTTATTAAGTATTTTAATTTCTATATTAACTGTTTTAAGTAGTTTTTATTTAAAAATAATGTTTAATATGTTTAGTTTTCAAAATATTAATGATTATTTTTGGTTATTAATTATTTTTTTTGGATCAATTCTTTTAATTAAAAATGTTTTTCAATATTTAAAAGAAAAAAGCCAAATTTATTTTAATAAAAATATTGCGATTGATTATATGTATGATTTTTTAAGTCATATGTTAAAAATTCCATTAGAAAAAATAACTAAATATCAAGAAGGGGAGTTAGTCGCTAGAATAAATGAAGCAGAAGAAATTAAAGAATTATTTTCAGATATATTTGTGTCTTTTTTATTAAATAGCATTTTAAGTATTATTTCTTTTGTTTTTCTTTATATTTTAAGTAAAGAACTTTTATTGATATTAATAGTTGGTTTAATTTTATATTTTTTGATTGGTTTTATAACTTCAAAAATTATTTATCAAATTTTATTAAAGCATTTAGAAAATGATGCTTTTTGGCAAGATAAAATCTTAGAAAAAATTCATCTTTTTTCTTCAATGAAGCATTTAAATTTAACTAATCAGTGTTTAAATGATTTTGAAACAGCACTGGTAGTTAATTTAAAAACAAAATTAAAACATCAAATAATATTAGAAAAGATGGCTTTGGTAAAAAATTTTGGTCTAGAGTTATTAGGCTTTGTTTTACTGACATATGGTTTTTATTTGTGTTTAAAAAATAAGTTAAATTTATTAGATTTTATTACTTTTCAAAGTTTGTATGTATATTTGTTAAGTCCTTTAAAAGATTTAGTAGATATATTGCCTAAGTTCTATTATTTAAAAGGAATTTTGAATAAAATTAGTGAATATTTTCTTTTAAAAGAAGAACAGTTAGATGAGCAAACTTTAAAGCTTGTTGATACAGAGATTGAATTAATAAATGTTACTTTTTCTTATACACCATTAACTAATTTATTAAAAAATTATTCTTTAAAAATAGAAAATTTAGAACATGTATTTTTAAAAGGAGCTTCAGGAAGTGGAAAAAGTACTATTTGTCGGTTACTACTTAAGGAAATAAATGGCTTTAAAGGCACTATTAAAATTGGAAAACAAAATATTTTAGATTATAATTTGGCAACTATTAGAGAAAATATTGTTTATTTAAGTCAAAATGAAAAACTTTTAAAAGGTAGTATTTTAGATAATATTAAATTTTATCGTGATGTTGAAGAAAAATTATTAAAAACGGTTTGTCAGATATGTTTTATAGAAGAAATTGTCAGTAATAAAGCCTTAAGATATGATAGCTTTATTGATGAAAATGTAGTTTCTGGCGGAGAAAGACAACGAATTTTACTTGCTAGAACGCTTTTAAAGAAAGGAGAAATTTATATGTTTGATGAGTGCCTTAGTGAAGTAGAAGATGAATTAGAAAAAGTAATTATTAAAGAAATAAGAAAATTTTTAAAAAATAAAACAATTATTTATATTAGTCATCGTGATCAATCTAAATTATTTTCTAGAGTGGTTGATTTAAATAATGGATAATCGTTTTGCTTTTAAAAAATTGAAACCAAGAATTATTTGGATAACAATTTTAACTTTTGGCTTTTTGACTATTTTAATAATTTCTTTTATATTTTTAAAATTTTCTATAGCTAGTAATTATGAAGGTACTTATTATTGTCAAAAAGAAAAATGCTTTATATCTTCGTATATGTTAGTAGATGATATTAAAAAACTTAATTTAGACTTTAAATTAATAATTAATAAAGATATTAATGATTTAGTAATTAGTTCAATTGGTGATGTTGAGTTAATTAATAATGTTGCTGTTCAAAAAATAATTATTAATGTAAAAAAACAAAATTTTTATAATTATCAAACTATTTCTTATTCTATTTTAAAACAAAAACAAAATATTTGGCAAATTCTTTGGCATAATTTGAAAGGAGGTGATGCATATATTAATTCGTGAAGAACTACTCCAAATAAAAGGAGGGGGATGGCTATTAATTACTGGAATAGTTGGTGGTGTAGTAACCTTCATTATTGGTATAGTAGATGGTTTTTTAAGGCCTTTATCTTGCAATAAATAAAAAGGAAAGGAGTTTTATGGTATTAAAGAAAAACGAATTAATTAATACAACTGGTGGAGCTTTAACGGCATCTTTATTTAATGCTGTTGTTAAAGGATTTATGTTTATTTTTGATCTTGGAAAGTCAGTTGGTTCATCGATTTCGAGAATAATCAACAAAAACTATTGTTAAAAAAGGGTAGCTATTTTGCTACCTTTTAATATTTAGTTAAATATAAATCGTAATATTCATCAAATGTTATATTAAGTTCATGAATTTTTTGAGCATGTTCTTTACCTACATATCTTATGTGCCAAGGTTCTTCTTTGTAACCAGTGATTGTAGAATTATCTTTAGGATATCTAACGATAAAACCATATTTATAGGAATTATTTAGCATCCATTCATAATCGCTATCCGTTAAATTTGACCAGTGGCTACTACTTCTTATATCTAAAGCTAATCCAGTTTGATGTTCAGAATGTCCAGGTCTTGCAGAGTAAGTATCTACAACGTCTTTAGGATCATCTTCTAAATAACCATTATATAATCTTTCTTGGTAGTCATAAGAACGGTAAGTACTATAAGGTATTAAATAAACGTTATCTAGTTTAGCAGCTGCGATTAGGTTTTCAAAATCATCGACGGCATCATCTCTTATTTGCAAATTTGGAAAACTTGGAATACTGACTAGATCATCTGGGACATAATCACTAGGTAATGCATGACTTTTATTTACTAAAACAGTTATTGATGAAGGATCTTCTATTTCTTCAATTGTTTGATAAAAAGGTTCATCTAGATTAAGATTAACTCTAGTAACAGCATCTTTCATATCAATGTTTTCTAAAGTTTGATAGGCTAAATAACGATCTAATTTAGTAAAATCAAAATTACTTATTTGATAAAAATCTTTTAAATCAACATAATCACTATTTAAAATTTTTTCAATGTTATTTTCACTCATATATTCATAAATATTATTTATTTCATCAGCTGTGTAGCCTTTATCTAATAAAGTGTTAGCTTCTGTTAAAAAGTTTTCTCTACTTACAAAGTTGACACCTTTTTCTTCTAATATTTGTTCATCAGTTTTGTTAACAATTGGATTTTTATCTTTAAAAAATAGATCTTTTGTTAAATTAAAGGCTAGGAAAATGATTCCTAAAATAATAATGCCCGCAATAATAATTACTATTAGTTTTTTCTTTTTCATATTTACCACCTACAATCATTATATCACTTTTTGACATATTTATATTAAGTTAACATATTTTTTACTAGAGGTGTACAATGAAAAAAATTATTTGTTTATTATTTTTACTGTTTATAGGAATACTAAATGTAAATGCTGAAGAAGTAAGTAACGATTTTGCTCCCAATAGTAAAAGTGCTATTTTAATAGATGCTAATACTGGAACAATTTTATATGAGAAAAATATTCATGAAAAATTAGCTCCAGCATCTATGACTAAAGTTATGAGTATGCTTTTGATAATGGAAGCAATAGATAATGGTTCTTTAAGTTTTGAAGATGATGTTTTAATAAGTGAAAATGCAGCATCTATGGGTGGTAGTCAAGTTTATTTACAGGCTGGCGAGACTTATCAAGTTAAAGAATTATTAAAAGGAATAGCTGTTGCTTCTGGTAATGATGCCGTGGTTGCTATGGCTGAGAAAATAGCAGGTTCTGTTGCTGATTTTGTTAATATGATGAATTCTAAGGCAAAGGAATTAGGCGCTAATGATACGAATTTTGTTAATCCACACGGATTAGACGCGGAAAATCATTACACAACAGCTTATGATATGTCTTTAATGGCTAAAGAACTTTTAAAACATCCTAAAATTTTAGAGTTTACTAGTATATATGAAGATTATTTGCAGAAAAAAGATGGTTCTAGTATTTGGCTTGTAAATACTAATAAATTGGTTAGATTTTATGATGGCGTTGATGGTTTAAAAACTGGCTTTACAACAACGGCAGGGTATTGTTTAACAGCAACGGCTAAAAAAAATAACTTACGTTTAATTTCGGTTGTAATGGGTGCTGAAACAAGTGATAAAAGAAGTAGTGACACAACAAGTTTATTAAATTACGGTTTTAACACTTATAAAACACATGTTGTGTTAACCAAAAATGATTCTTTAGGAATAAAAAGAGTTGAAAATAGTACTATTGAACAAGTTGATATAGTTTTAGTTGAAGATTATGTTAAACTTTTAAAACAAACAGATAAAACGCCTAATTATTCTTTCAATATTGCTACAGATAAATTAGTTGCACCAATCAATAAAGGAAAGGTAATTGGCCAAGCTGATGTTATAGACGAAAGCGGAAATATAGTTGATACTTTAGATATAACTGTTAAAGAAGATTTAAAAAAGGCTAGTTGGTGGGAACTCTTTCAAAAAAACTTAAAACACTTAACAGCGGGTCAAATTTTAATAAAATAAATGTCAAATAAGCAAGAAAAGATTGTCTTTCCTTGTTTTTATTTTATAATTTAACTAGGTGACGAAAGTGCAAACAAAGAAAAAGTTAAAATTAAAAAAGAAGGTAATTTTTAAATCATTAGCTTTAATAAGTATTTTTATGAGCTTTTGGCTTTTTGTTATGTTTATAAAACTAAATGTATTACCTTTAAAATATTTATTTTTATTATTTTTAGTTTTAAGCTTAATCGATGTTTTTCTTTATTTTGCAATGTCTAAAAAAAATTCAAATTGGCGAATGTTTGGAACTGGTTTAAGTATTATCGTTTTTTTAGCTTGTTTTATTGGAATTAATTATCAAAATATTACACTAAATTTTTTACATCAAATTACTTTTTTAAATATTGAAACTGAAAAATATCAAATAATTGTTAAAAATGATAGTTCGCTTAATTCAATAAGGGATTTAAAAGATCAAACATTAGCGTTTGTTGAAAATAGAGAAGGCGCTAGCAAAGCTTATCAAGAAATTTTAAAAGAAGAAAATTTAGCCAAGTATGAAATAGATTCTACAGCTAATTTAATTGATAGTTTTTTAAATGGAGATATTGGTGTTATTTTATTGGAACAATCTGAAGAAGAATTATATAATGAAATGCAAAAAGATTTTAAAGAAAATCATAAAGTTTTAAAAACAATTTCTGTAGAAGTTCAAAAAAAAGATTTTAGTAAGGATGTTAGTATTACAAAAGAACCTTTTAGTGTTTATATAACCGGTGTTGATACTTATGATGAAATATCTAGTGTTGCCAGAAGTGATGTTAATATGGTTGTAACCGTAAATCCTTTAACTCATAAAATATTGTTAACATCTATTCCAAGAGATTACTATGTACCGATTTATAATGATAAAAGTGGCTTAAATGATAAACTTACTCATGCAGGTTTACAGGGAGTTGAAACTAGTATTAAAACAATTGAAAATCTATTAGAAATGGATATTAATTATTATGCTAAATTTAATTTTACTTCTTTAATTCAAATTGTAGATGCCATAGATGGAATAGAAGTTGATTCGCCTTTTGCATTTACAGCTGATTATAAAGAAGAAACCCATGTTTATTATGAATTTCAAAAAGGTATAAATAAATTAGATGGTAAACAAGCCTTAGCTTATGTAAGAGAACGTTATGGCTTAAGAGAAGGAGATGTTGCAAGGGCTAAACATCAACAACAAGTTGTTAGCGCTATTGTAAATAAATTATCAACGTCGACCATTTTAACAAAATATGGTGAATTAATAGGTAGCATGGAAGGAAATTTTGTTACAAATATTGATATTGATAGTATTACTAGTTTTGTTAAAATGCAATTGGATAAAATGCCATCTTGGACAATTGAATCTCAGGTTTTAAAAGGTTCTGATGCTTCTATGAAAACAGCTTCTATGCCAAACTTATATTCTTCAGTTATGGTGCCTTTAGAAGATAGTGTCAAAGAAGCAATTAAAAAAATTGATGAAATAACAAAAAATGCTTAAAATTTAATATTAAAAAGCAATTTATTTCTATTTTAATTTTAATAAACAACCTATAAAAAAATTAAAAACAAATTTTTTCTTTGCAGAATAGTATCTGCATTTTTTTTGACCATTTTTGTCGAAGTTGTTTAAAAAAAATAAAAAATTTTCTATATTAAAATAGGCAAGGTGAGGCAATGCTAATTTTACAAATTGAAGAAAAAAAAGATAATCTTTATGCAAAGCTTGAAGGAAAATTAACCCATAAAGAAACATATCAATTAGAGCATTATTTAATTCCTTATATTGTCAAAAATAAAGTTAAAAATTTTGTTTGTGATTGTAAGAGATTAAAAAAAATTGATACGGAAGGAAAGTATGCTTTATTAAAAACTAAAATAATTTTAAAAAAGCAAAAAGGTAATTTTCTTTTATGTGATGTTAAAGATGAAATTAAAAAAGAATTGATAGGATATCGTATGCGCATACATTAAAAAGAATTGGAGGGAATTCTTGACAACAGATGAATTGATTAAGGTAAATATGCCTTTAATCAAACATATCGCTCAAAACTTTTACAATGTTTCATTTGAAGATTTAATGCAAGCTGGTTCCATGGGAATTTTAAAAGCTTATAAAAAGTATCGTCAAGATGGAACAACTAAATTTTCAACTTACGCTTACGATTATATTTTTGGAGAAATGTATGACTTTGTGATGAAAGATCGTAAGATTAAAGTTAATAAAGAAACGTTAAAATTAGCTAAGCAAATAGAACTTACCAAAAATGCCCTAAGTTTAAAAATGAATCGCATGCCAACGTACGAGGAAATTGCAAAATTTTTAAATCTTAGTCCTTTGCAAATAAGGGAGGCATTAATTGCAACTAATGAATTTATTAGTTTAGATGCTCCTAAAGAAGAATCTAGAGATTTGTATGAAACAATACCATGTAGTGAAAAAATATCTTTAGATGAAAAAATAACTTTAGAAGACAATATTAATACACTTCCTTTAAGCGAACAAAAAATAATTCGTTATAGATACTATAATGATTTGTCTCAAAGTGAAACGGCCAAACGCCTTGGGATGACTCAAGTTATGGTATCTAGATACGAGAAAAAAAGTTTAGAGCGATTGAAAAAAATGTATGAAGTTGCCTGAAA
>CALVWG010000101.1 GCA_944364655.1 uncultured Bacilli bacterium
TTAATATAAAATAGGGACATTTTCACTAATTATTATATAAATTTTGAATACCAATTCTAATAGAGACATTTTCACTAATTATTTATTTTTTAATTAGGGACATTTTCAAAAATTTTTCACAAAAAAAATGCAAAATTATGTTATAATTTTAATATAATAAAGGAAGATTGGTAAAATGGAAAATAAAAAAGAAGAAAAATCAATTGAAACTTTAAATGTTAATGAAGAAGTTAAAGATTTACCTAAATCAAAATTTAGATCAATTTTGGATATTAACAAACAACAAGAAGAAATGTTGAATAATTATAATAAGCTGCATCAAAAAGAGGATTATGTTAAAATTCCTGATTTATCTAATGATGTTCGAATTTTAGAGAAAAAACTTGCTGCTAAAAAAAATAGTGTTCCTTTTAAAATTGTTATATTAATAATAATTTTAATTAATATTTTGTGGATTTTAGGAATTAAATTTTTATTAATGCCTAAATATGAAGAATGTGTAAAACAAAATAATGAATTTAAAGAAAATTATGAAGAATTTAAAAATTAAAGTTAGTGTTTTATTAATTTGATAATTTGCAAAAATTTACTTTTTTTTATATAATTGTTTTGTGGTGAAAGTGATAAATTTCTTTTTTTTTCATAAAAAAGAAATAGAAAGGAGCTTTATGCTAGAATTAAGAAAAATTAAGAAAAGTTATAAAACAGGAGATTTTGTTCAACATGCTTTAAAAGGAATTGATTTATCTTTCCAAAAAAATGAATTTGTTGCGATATTAGGAGTAAGTGGTAGTGGAAAAACAACACTTTTAAATATAATTGGTGGTTTAGATCGTTATGATAGTGGTGATTTAATTATTAATCAAAAATCAACTAAAAATTTTAGAGATCGAGACTGGGACGCTTATAGAAATAATTGTATTGGCTTTATATTTCAAAGTTATAATTTAATTAACCACATTGATATTTTACATAATGTTGAAATGGGAATGACTTTATCAGGTGTAAGTAGTAAAAAAAGAAGGAAAAAAGCAATAGAGGTTCTTACAAAAGTTGGTTTAAAAGATCATTTACATAAAAAGCCTAATCAGTTATCAGGTGGGCAGATGCAAAGAGTAGCTATAGCAAGAGCCTTAGCTAATGATCCAGATATTATTTTAGCTGATGAACCAACAGGCGCACTTGATTCTAAAACAAGTGTACAAATAATGGAATTAATAAAAGAAATTGCTAAGGATAAACTTGTAATTATGGTAACTCATAATCCTGATCTTGCCCATACTTACGCTAATCGAGTTATTGAAATGAAAGATGGCGAGATAATAAGTGATAAAAATGATCATTCGGAAGCAAAAAGTAATGATGAAGAATATCATATTAAGAAAACATCAATGAATTTTTTGACGGCTTTAAATTTATCTTTAAACAATATTAGAACTAAAAAGGGAAGGACTATATTAACTTCATTTGCTTCTTCAATTGGAATTATAGGTATTGCGTTAATTCTTAGTTTATCTAATGGTTTTGATCGACAAATTGATATTTTTGAACAAAATACTTTAAGTTCCTTACCAATTGTTATTAGTAAACAATCAATGAATTTAACAGAAGAAACTATGAGTCAATTACAAGAAGATATGAGTGTAAGTGATAAAGATTATCCAGATATTGATTATGTAATTCCTGCTAAAACAATGGAAGAAGAATATACGCATGAGAATAAAATAACAGAAGACTATGTCAAATATATTGATAATATTGATTCAGCAAACGTTGCTGGTATAACTTATACGTATGCTGTTGGACTAAATCTTTTACAAAAAATTGATGATAAAGTAAAACTTTTAAATACAACAGAAATAGCTTTTCAAAGTATGCCACATACAAATGGGGAAAGTGATTTTGATGTAATAGATCAACATTATGATATTTTAGCTGGAAGAAAAGCAGTTAATAAAGATGAAATTGTATTAGTTGTTGATAGTAAAAACCAAGTTTCTAAGGCTATTTTAGAAGCTTTAGGTTTCAATAGTGAAGAAAATGTATCTTTTGAAAAAATACTAAATTCTACAATTAAGCTTATATATAATGATGATTATTATGTTAATTATGGAAATTATTATATTCCAACTAGTGATTTAAATAGTGCTTATGAGAATAAAAATAATTTAACTTTAAAAGTTGTCGGTATTTTAAGATTAAAGTCTAGTTTACCAAGTTATGCTGGTAGTGCAGGTATTTTGTATACCAATGATCTTTTAAATGATGTTCTAGAGAAAAATTCTCTTTCAAAAGTAGTAGAAGCTCAGAAAAATGTTTCTTATAGTGTGTTATCAGGGGAAGTTATTGATACTTCAACTAAAGAAGGTCAAAAAACTAAAGAAGATTTATTAGCTTATTTAGGGGATAAATCAGTTCCTTATATTATATATGTTTATCCTAAAGACTTTGCTTCTAAAGACGCGATTACAAATTATTTAGATAATTATAATAATGATTTGGCGGAAGAAGATAAAATTGTTTATGTCGATCAAGCTAATTTAATGAGTTCATTATCAAGTAGTATTATGGATGCAATTACAATTGTTTTAGTAGCTTTTAGTTCAATTTCTTTAATTGTTTCTTCTATTATGATAGGAATAATTATGTATATTTCGGTTTTAGAAAGAACAAAAGAAATTGGTATTTTAAGAAGTTTAGGAGCTAGAAAGAAAGATATTTCTAGAGTATTTAATGCGGAGACTTTTATTATTGGTGTTAGTTCAGGATTATTAGGAATCTTTGTTGCCTGGTTATTATTATTTCCAACTAATTCCTTATTATATAATTTAACTGATTTGGAAAATGTAGCGGTTTTAAATCCAATTCATGCTTTAATATTAATTACTGTTAGTGTAATTTTAACTTTGATAGGCGGATTTATTCCAGCAAAAATAGCTAGTAAAAAGGATCCTGTTATTGCATTAAGAACTGAATAGACAAATTGTTACAAATTATGACAAAACTTGTCAAAAAATCGTCTTGAATATTTAGGTAAAAGATTCTATAGTAGTAACCACCAAACGCAAGAAGTTTGGTAAAGAGTTTCCAAAAATATAATAATATAACTACTACCCTATACAATACGCTTTAATCATTATCTTAGTCAAAACACACTTCTATTTTTAATAAATTTAATTGGAATTGGAAACTCTTGAAAGACAACTTAAAATTAGGTTGTCTTTTATTTTATACTTAGTACTTGACAATACATAGTAGTTATGATATCTTGTACTTGAAAGTGAGTGATTGAATGCATACGCAGTTTAAAAAAGGCGTTTTAGAATTGCTCGTCTTAAGTATAGTAAATGAAAAAGATATTTATGGATATGAACTTGTTTTGGAAGTAAGAAAAGCAGTTGATGTTAATGAAGGAACAATTTATCCAATATTAAAAAGATTAACAAATGAAGGTTATTTTGAAACTTATTTAGAAGAATCAACAGAAGGACCTACAAGAAAATATTATCATATTACAGCTAAAGGTAAAAAAAGACATGAAGAAGTTTTAAAAGAATGGCTTACTTTTTCTTTAAGTATTAATAAATTTATGAATGAGAGGGTTAGTAAATGAAAAAAGATGAATTTTTAAGAAAATTAAGAAAAAAATTAGATATATTAGAAGAAGATGAAGTAGAAGATATTATTGAAGAATATGATGGCTATATTAAAGAAAAAATGGAAAATGGCAGTACTGAAGAAGAAGCAGTATCTAGTTTTGGAGATGTTGATACACTTTCTAATGAATTACTAAAAGCTTATAAAGTAAAAGTTAATAAAAGTGAAGATTTCATTGGAAATTTTGCTAATAAAATAATTAAAATAATCGATCAATTAATTAACGATTTTAGTAAAAAAACACCTAGGGAAATTGTCCAATTTGTGATTGAAATTTTTTGTATTGCGATAATAATTGCGTTATTTCATGTACCAGTTTCAATGTTGGTTGATTTAGGAGAAAATGTTTTTAATATTTTATCGTCACCATTAAATAGAATATTTTTTACTATTTGGAGTTTTGTTTTAGAATTTGCTTATTTTATTTTAGCTATAGTTTTCTTTGTTAGAATTTTTGATTTACGTTATTTAAAAAATGCTGAAAAGAATACTGAAAAAATTATGTTAGAAAAAAAGAATGATAAAAAGAAAAAAAATACTAAAAAAATTGAAGAAGAAATAAAAAGTGAAACACAAAGTGTTATAACAAATTTTAGTGAGTTAGTAATTAAAATTGGTGTCTTTTTCTTGAAATTTATAGCTATTTGTATTTTATTTGGTGTTAGCATGTATATCATTGGTATGGGCGTTGTTTTAGCTATATGTGTTTATTTATTAATAAAAGGTGTAACTTATTTTGGCTTTTATCTTGTAATGCTTTCTTTATTTATACTAGGAATTATCTTTTTTCAATTATTATTTAATTTTGTTTTAGATCGTCATAATAAAGGTGTAAAATTGGCGGCTTCTTTAATACTATCATTTGTTTTACTTGGAGTTGGATGTGGAGTAGCAACAGTTGAAGTTGCTAATACTCAGTTTATAAATAGTCCGCCAGAAGATTTACAAATTGAGGTTTTAGAAGAAGAATTAGTTATGAATGATGATACTATTTTTATTGGTAATATTTCAGATTATCAAGTTGATAATTCACTAGAAAATGTTTTAGTTTTATATAAATATTATCCTTTAGGAAATAAAATGGCTACAAATATTCGAAAAGAAAATGAATTTGTTTATTTGAACTGGTCATTAGAAAAGATTTATTTACGTTCCGAATTATTAGATCATTTTATAAATGATTTGAAAAATAAAAAAGTTTATAATTATTATATTGAACCAACTATTGTTATTACAGCTAATGAAAAAAATATTGAATTAATTAAAAAGAATCGCCAAAAATATTATCATAATGAAACTAACTATACTTCTTGTAATTTTGTTAGAACTTATTATGTTGAAATGTTAAAAGAAAATGTTAATGATGATGATTATTCGGTTGTTTTATCAGAATTTCAATCAGATGATTTAGTTACAATTCGTTTGGATAAAGATTTGGCTAAGGATTTAAAAGTTGGGTTTAACTATGAATTTACTTTTAAAACATATCAAGCGTATATTGATACTGATATAAATAATATTTTCGATGAAAATGAGGTAGTTGATGTTAAAAAAACCGATAAAGAAGGACTAAACCAAATAGAGGAAGATAGTTGTAGTATTTTTTATTAAAAAGTTTATCCGTTTCAGGATGAATTTTTTTTCTTTTTATGCTAAACTTATGCTAAAGGGATGATTATATGGAAACATTAAATACGGATATTAGTATGCTTGAACGATATGGAGAAAATTTGACTAAGAAAAATTATATTACCGATCCAGCCATAGCTCGTGATAACGAAATAAAACAATGTATTTTAACTTTGTTAACACCTGAAAAAAGTGCTTTGTTAGTTGGTAAGCCTGGTATTGGTAAAACCGCTATTGTGGAAGGACTTGCCTATCGAATTCAAAAAGGATTGGTACCTGATGCTTTAAAAGGATGGGAAATTATTAAAGTTAATATCACATCTCTTTTAGGTTCTGTTAATTCTAATGGGCAAATGGAAAGCCGAATTGATTTGTTGGTTAAAGAATTAAATAATAAAGAAAAAACTATTTTATTTATTGATGAAACACATGTTTTAGTTAATAAAAATACTAGTGAAAATGGCGGGATTGATTTTGCTAATATGTTAAAAGCTGGATTGGACCGTGGTAGTATTAAAATGATTGGTGCGACAACAACGGAAGAATATGAAACTTATATTTTACGTGATAGGGCTTTTTTAAGAAGATTTCAAAAAATTGATGTTTTAGAAACAGATAAGACAACTACTGTTAAAATCCTTTTAGGAACTATTCCTAAGTTAGAGAAACAAATAGGTGTTAAATTAAATTATTCAGATTTTGTTAAAGAAAGAATTATGACTTTTATAGTTGAAATGACCGATGAGTATAAAAGAGTTTATGAAGTTGCATCACGTTATCCTGATATATGTTTAACAATTTTAGCTAATGCTTTTACTTATGCTTTATATGATAATGCTAAAGAAGTTAAAATTAAACATGTGTATAAAGCAATTTGTAATGCTAAAAATATTTATGAAGATGTTAAAAAGAAAGAAATTGAAAGATTTAAAGTAGAATTTAAAGATTTAATCGATGAAGAACAAGTTGATTTGAATGAAAGGGGATAAAAAAATGGAAAAAGTAAAAGTTGTTCAAATTGGATGTGGAAAGATGAGTAAATTTACAATGCGGTTTGTATTGGAAAAAGGAGGATTAATTGTTGGAGCTTTTGATGTAAATGAAGATTTAATTGGAAAAGATATTGGAGAAGTTATGGGATTAGAAAATGAAGGAATTGTAATTTCCCATATTAATAAATTAGATGAAATTTTAAAGGAAGTTAAGCCTGATGTCGCTATTGTGACAACAATGAGTTTTTTAAATGACATTAGTGATGTTGTAAGAATTTGTGTTAGTAATAAAGTTAATGTTATTACAACTTGTGAAGAAGCTTTTTTTGCAGAAAATTCTAATCCGGTAGTTTTTAGAAATTTAGATACTCTTGCTAAAGCAAATGAAGTGACAATTTTAGGTTGTGGATATCAAGATATTTTTTGGGGCAATATGATTACTTCCATTTGTGCGTCTACTAATAAAATAACAAAGATTAAAGGTAGTAGTTCTTATAATGTTGAAGATTACGGTATTGCTTTGGCTAAGGCTCATGGAGCTGGTTTGACTCCTAAAGAATTTGATGAAACGATTGCTATTACTAATGAAATGACTGAAGAAGAGAGAAATAAATTGATGGCTGATAGTCAGTTTTTTCCAAGTTATATGTGGAACGTTGCTGGTTGGTTAGCTAAAAAATTAAATTTACATATAAATACAATAAATCAAAGATGTATTCCGGTAATAACAGAAAAAGAATTAGAAAGTAAAACTTTAAATTTAACTTTATCTGAAGGCATGGTTAGAGGAATGCGTGCAGTAGTTACTGCAACAACAAAAGAAAATATTATTTTGGAGATTGAATGTATTGGAAAAGTTTATACAAAAGAAGAAGAGGATATTAATGATTGGACAATTTTTGGTGAACCAACAACAAATGTTTTGAATACTAAACCTGATACAGTTTTGCTTACTTGTGCTGATATAGTTAATCGAATACCCGCTTTGATTAAAGCTAAAAGTGGTTTTTTATCTACTGCAGATTTAAATGAACCAGTTTACATCGTAAATTCTTTTAACGAATATTTATAGTATTCGTCTTTTCCTTTTGTGGTATACTATAATTATAATGGAGTAGATATTATGGAAGAAAAGAAGGTACAAATTGATAAAAAAATATTGTTTTCTTTAATAGGAATTTTGTCTTTTTTAATTATTTTTTTAATCATTTATTTCTTTTTTTTACCCCGTTTCAGATTTAGTGATTTTGATGAAAAAATAGATATTTCATTTGCTAATGATTTTAGTTATCAATCTGATAATGTTTGTTATGGAACTTTTTTTAATTGTGAAAAAGTTAAGGTTTTAGAAGAAGGAAGTGTTGATACTTCTAAATTGGGAAGTTATAAAGTTACTTATGTTTTTTCTTATAACGATAAAAAAATTAGTAAAGATCAAATAGTAAATGTGGTTGATAACGAAAGCCCTGTTATTGAAATTAATGGCGAAGAGCCACTTAATTATTGTGCTAATGGAAAAGGTTATGGTTATAAAGTTTTGGCAACAGATAATTATGATGGCGATATTAGTGATAAAGTTACTAGTAAAATAGTGGATGATAAAATAGTTTTTGAAGTTGTTGATTCTTCTGGTAATAAGGGAATTTTAGAAAAAAAAGGAATTTTAAATGATAAGGAATTACCAATAATAAAACTTAATGGCGAATCTAGTGTTTTTATTCCTTTAAATGGAGAGTATATAGAAGCAAACGCGACAGCAACTGACAATTGTGATGGTGATTTAACAAATAAAATTACAATTGATGGAAGTGTAGATGAAACAAAAACAGGTGAATATAAATTAGTGTATAAAGTTAAAGATAGCAATAATAATGAAAGTTCAACTACTAGATATGTTTATGTTTATCAAGCAAGTGATTATCCTTCTTTAGATGGTAAAAATGTTTATTTAACTTTTGATGATGGGCCTAGTAAATATACGGGAAAACTTTTAGATGTATTAAAAAAATATAATGTTAAAGCAACTTTTTTTGTGACTGATCAAGGTTTAACTAAAGGCTATGATGATGTTTTAAAAAGGGCTTATGATGAAGGACATACGATAGGGCTACATTCTGCATCTCATAATTATGGATATATTTATTCTAACTTAGATGCTTATTTTAATGATCTTTATGCGATTCAAGATAAAGTTAAAAGGATTACTGGTTTTGCACCAATGATTGTAAGATTTCCTGGCGGAGGGTCTAACACCATTAGTGCTAATTATGATAATGGAAGTCATATAATGAGTATGTTAACAAAAGCAGTTCAAGCTAAAGGATTTAGATATTTTGATTGGAACGTTGATAGTAAGGACGCTAATGGGGCTAAAACTTCAGCTCAGGTAGCATCAAATGTTATTAATTCGTTAGGTAATAAAAATACTTATGTTGTTTTACAACACGATATTAAAGAATTTAGTGTGGATGCAGTTGAAACTATTATTCAATTTGGTTTATCACATGGTTATTCTTTTCAAGCTTTAAAAATGGATAGTCCAAGAGTTGAACATCGTATTAATAATTAAAAAAAGTTATGCTTTTATAAAAGTATAACTTTTTTAGTCACGATTCATTATTGCTAAAACAATTATTAAAATAATAGCTATTAAAATGCCAAATATTAAAACATTTAAAACATCTTTTGACATGTATTCTAATAAAAAGTTTTCAATATTTGTCCATAAATCTTGAAAAAATTTGATAACTGGATCAAAAAATTCACTTATGTCAGATAATATATCTAATGTCACAAAATCACGTTCTTTCTATAAATATTATAATATATACTTGCAAAAGTAGCAATAATTTGTTAAGATACTTGTACATGGCGGAATTGGTGAAGTGGTTAACACACCGGATTGTGGCTCCGGCACGCGTGGGTTCGACCCCCACATTTCGCCCCATAATGAAAAAAAGTCGAAAGACTTCAAGATAGAAATCGATTCTTATGAGTCGATTTTTTTATTTGTTGAAATGGAATTGATAATATATAGTAATTAATTAGAAATTAGGTATTGGTAAAGGATTACGAAGAAAGATAAACAATTTAGGTAAGTTTAACGGTCAGAAACTAAAGTTAATGGAAGGCAGTATTATCACTGTATCAAAGACCAATATCGCTTACATTGAGCCTTATAAGTTGGAAATAGGTATTGATACATATCTAATCTTTGGTAAGAATGGGATTATGTATATTAGTAAAAATAACATTGCGAATAAAATATCGTTGTAAGACCTAGAAGAAGTAATCAGAAATACCAAAAACTAAAAGGGACGAAAATGTCCGAAAAAGAACGAAAAAGGACGGTTTTATTCTTGAAAAGGACATTTGAGCTGTAGATAATGGTATTATAGAAAAATTTTACCAAAGCAAGAAAAGGAGGAATGATTATAGATAATAAAATTGCTGGGGTATATTTAAGAGTTAGTACCGAGGATCAAGCTCGAAAAGGCTTTAGTTTAAGTGAACAAAAAGAAAATCTCGAAGCCATGTGTAAATTTAAAGGCTATCAAATTTATAAGTTTTATGAAGATGCAGGAATTAGTGCAAAAAAACATGAAAGATAGACCTGCTTTTAATAAATTATTAGAAGATATCAAAAGTAAGAAAATAAATATCATTGTTGCTTTAAAACTAGATAGAGTAACAAGAAGTATTTATGACTTGGAATTCATCATAAAATTTTTGGAAGAAAATGAAGCATATATTGACTGTGCGAATGATGAAGTAAATACTACGACTGCTAATAGCAAAATGATATCTAGACTTTTAATGAGTGTTAGTCAAAATGAAATCGAAAGAACAAGTGAAAGAACCAAAATGGGACTAGTAGGAGCGATTAAAGAAGGACGTATTCCTATGAAAAATTTAACTGGTTATAAAAGAGTAAATAAGAAGCTAGTGCCAGATGAAGAAACCAAAGATGTAGTAATAGATATCTTCAATAAATATTTGTCAGGCTGGTCATTACAAAAGATTGTGAATGATTTAAATAAACGAGATGCCTTAAATAAGAAATGGCTTTATTCCTATGTGGAAAACATTATTAATAATAGAATATACTGTGGTGATTTTGTTTATCATAAAGGTAAAAAAGATGAACATATTTATGAAAATGTAGTAGAAGGAATTATTAGTAGAGAAATGTGGTTTGATTGTCAAAATCAAAAGGGAAAGAATTCTAGAAACTGTACAAGAACAATCTACTACTTATTCTTACAAAAATTATATTGTCCCAAATGTCATACTCTAATGGCAGGAAGAAGTCCAGGTGGCGATAAAAAATATGATTATGTTTATTATAGGTGTCATAAGTGCCATACTTATGTAAATGAAAAAGAAATTCTCAAACAATTAAAAGAAATCATCTATGAATTAGTGGAATATGATTTCCTAGTCCATGGAATCTATGCACCAGTTATCTTTGGAGCAGATCATAAAGAACAAACGATAACAGAAATAGAATCTTTAAAAAGACAAAGAAATAGATTAAAAGATGCTTATAAAACAAGTATAATTACTTTAGAAGAATTTACAGAAGAAATAACAAGTATTGATAACAGACTACAAAAACTAGAAAATAATTTAAAAAATAATGTTCTCACAATAGATGATATCAATCTAGATATTCCATCTATCTATAAAGATGTTGATAAAATAAAACAAGTAAACTACTAGATAAAACATCTATATGGAATAATTTATCTAAAGAGAAACAACAAGAACTGTGTATGAAATATATTGAAACTATAGATTTAGGCTATGATGAAAATAGAAAAGTGATAATCAAAAAAGTAAATTTTAGAAAGTCATTTCTAGAAGAATATAGTACCTTATTTACAGAAGGTATCATATATAAAGAAGTAACAGTATCTTACGAAGATACTACCAAAGTAGTTAGTTTATCTTCTCCTAAAACCAAAAAAGAGATAGAAGACTACATTCAAAAACTACAAAACTATTATCAACTAGAGTACTTTAAAATAGATGTAATAAGAGAAGAAGATGGAACGTTCTATCTAGAATATAGTACAAAGAAAAATCAAGAAATCATAAAATTAATTCCAATTAAAGATGAAAAAGGTTTCAAAACTAACCTAGGTTATGCTGTAATAGCAGTATCCTAAATCAAAACAGGGTGTACATGAATTTCAAAATAATAATGAAATAAATGTACACTTTTTAAAAAATGTACAAATCGTCTTAAAAATCTTAAAAAAATCGCTCACTTTTGTCAGACATCTGACTGACAAATAGGCAATTTTAGGTATTTTTGATAGAAATTCTGTTAGACAAAAGTCAGACAATTTAGATATTGTCAGACAATAGTAATCTTCTAAAGCCTTTATAATACGGTCAAACTCGCCACTGGCGATGTTGTTTGTCAGACACAGTTATCCTGCTTGAAAAGTCAACATGAAAATGTACATTAAATTCTTAAAAATTCAAGAATTTAGTGACATCAAAAAGTACATCAATTTAGTTGTATTGCTACATGTATAATTTTGAAAAGCCCTTTAGAAAATATGGATAATATGGTACAATGATATAGAAATGTTAGGTGAAGTTATATGAGT
>CALVWG010000102.1 GCA_944364655.1 uncultured Bacilli bacterium
TTGGTTTGGGTTAAAGACACAAAAAAAGTCAAATATTATTTTGACTTTTAAGCATATTCTATATCTATTGTTGGATCTAATTTATGAAAAGCTTTAGAAATAAAATAATTTAATCTTCTAAAAATATATAAAGAATCAATTGTTAAGACAAATCCTATTAAAGCTGTTGTTGGTGTAATTGGACTTAAACTAAAGAATTCATTTTGAAAAATAATACAATATGAAAATCCTAAAACCATTAAAATTAATAGAGCTGCTCTAATAGTGTTAAATGGTTTGCATATTTTATATAAATGAATAAATCCAGTCATTGCTGTTAAGAAAACACATAAAGAAGTTTCTAAACCTTCTTGTAAATGAAAAATATTTGTAAATATAGTTACTAAAATAATATTGAAAACTACTGTTAATGCAGTTGGTAAACTTTTACTAACTATTTTTAATAAAAATTGACCTTTTACTAAATCGTTATTTGGTTCTAAAGCTAAAATAAAGGAAGGAATACCAATAGTAAAACCTGTAATTAAGGTTAATTGTATTGGAATAAAGAAATATTTAGAAGAAATAAAAATACTAAATAATATTAAAAGAACTGTGTAGATTGTTTTTACTAGTAATAGTGAAGCAGATCTTTCAATATTATTAATTGTTCTTCTACCTTCGGCGACAACTTCTGGAAGAGCGTCAAAATTATCGTTTAATAAAACTAATTGAGAAACATTTCTAGCAGCATCAGAACCACTGGCAATTGAAATTGCACAGTCACTTTTCTTTAAAGCTAAAACATCGTTTACGCCATCACCGGTCATGGCAACTGTTCGGCCATTTTCTTGTAAAATTTCAATAATCCATTTTTTTTGTTTTGGAGTTACTCTACCAAAAACATCATATTTAGAAACTATTTTTTCTAATTCATCTTTGTTTAAACTACCAATATCTATTCCATTTACATTTTCTAAACCAACTTTTTTGGCAATAGTTAAAACAGTTTTAACATTATCACCAGAAATTATTTTAACCATAACTCCTTGTTTTTTAAAGTAATCTAATGTTTCTTTTGCTTCTTTTCGAACGATATCTTCAATAATAACAAAGCCAATTGGTTGTAAATTTTTAGGTTTTTTTAAAAGATTATTAGATTTAGCAACAAGTAAAACACGATAGTCGCCAAGATATTTTTCTACTTTTTTAATTATTTTATTACTGTTTTCTAATAAAAATTCAGGAGCCCCTAAATAATAACATTCTTTGTTTTTGAAAGAAATCGCTGAAAATTTTCTATCAGAAGAAAAAGCAATTGAATCTAATTTTTGCCAATTATTTTTTTCTTTAAAATGATCTTTTATAGCATTCATTGTGGCATTATTATCTAATGAATTTTTAGCTATGGCATTTAAAATTTCTTTTAAATCTTTTTTAGAATAATTATCTAATGGCTCATAATTTACAACTTGCATTTTTCCCTTTGTTAAAGTTCCTGTTTTATCTAAAAAAATGACATCAACTCTAGCTAATGTTTCCATGCAATAAAGTTGTTGAACTAATACTTTATATTTTGAAAGTCTAATAACACTCACTGCCATAACTGAACTTGTTAATAAAACTAAGCCTTCAGGAATCATGCCTATTAAAGATGCGACTGTTCCAAAAATTGCCGTTCCCATATTATCTGTAACTCTTAATTGACTAAAATACATTATTACCCCAATAGGTATTATAAATATTGATAGTATTTTTAATAATTTTTCAAATGAATTCATTATTACAGAGTTAACTTTTTTTTGATATTTTGCTTCTCTTGATATAATAGAAGTATAATTATCTTTCCCTACATGTTCGACTTTAGCTATACATGAGCCACTTATAATAAATGATCCAGATAATAATGAATCACCTTTCTTTTTTAAAATAGCATCTGGTTCACCTGTCAAAAATGATTCATTAACTTCAACTTCGCCTTCCATAACAACTGAGTCTGTTACAATTTGGGCTCCAGTATTTAATTTTATTACATCATCTAGTACTAATTCATTTAAACTTAATTCTTTTTCCTCACCATTTCTAATAGTTTTTATTTTTGATTCAGATATAATAGATAATCGATCAATAATTCTTTTAGATATAATTTCTTCAATAATGCTTATTATAGAATTAATTATTATTACACCCATAAATAAACAATTTTTTAATCCTTCAAATAAATCTTTATTAATAATTCCGGCAAAAATTACTGCACCACCTAAAAAAATATTTAAAAAATTAAAATAAGTAAAGAAATTAGAAGCTATTATTTGTTTTATAGATTTTGTTTTTGGTTGATCATCATAATTAACTAGACCTTCTAAAATTCTTTTATCAACTTGTTCAATAGTTAATCCCATATCGACAGTTGGATTATATCTTTCCAAAATAATCACCCACTTCGTTTAATATTATAGCATAATTATTTATCAAAAAAGCTGACAATTTTGTAAGAATATAAATAATAAAAAAATTCTACATGTTGATTGTAGAATTTTTAGGTTTTCTTTTTAACTCTTGCTCTTGGTTTACAGGAATCGTTATAGTTAATCTTTTAATATCAGGTCTTCCTTTTTTTTGATCTAAAGCGTAACTAATTAAAAAATTATCTTTATATCCATCTTTTATTAATTTATGAATTAGATCAGTTTTACTAAAATATCCTTCATACTTAGTACGATAATCTTGTTCAAATAATGTAAAATGACAAATATCATCTATATTAATAATATCTTTTTCTAATAATAGATAGTTGCTTTCTTTTTCAGATATTTTTTTTCTTCCTTTGATAGTTAACCAATATTTATAAAATATATATTTTCGAAAATTATAATTATTTTTGTCAATTTCTTCAAATGTAACAGATTCTTTTAATTCAGTAAGATCGACAAATCCAACTTGTAAACTTAAACCAGCCATTATTCTATTATAAAACAACTCTGTGCCACTTTTTAGTTCCTGCTTTAAAATTAAATTGTAACTTTGTTTAACAGTTGATAATTCTTGTTGTTCAATTGCCATATTTCTTAAATTGATTAATTCCTCTTTCGTCATAAAAAAATCCTCCTGTGTCCAAATATTTTATATAATTATCTTTAAAGAGTCAAGGCAATTTAAACACCTAATTTTATTTTTTTCTTTTTTAAAATTATTTTTCTGAAAAAATCAACTGGAATTACAGTAAAAGCGAGTATAATAACTAACATTAATTCATTGCTAGTAAGACCAAAAGTTCGAAAAACAGTTCCTCCTTTATAAATTAAAATCATTTGAACACTTGCTATAAAAATAATAGTAATAATAAAGACTACATTTTCTTTTAAATGGGCGAGTAAATTTAAACGATGAGTTCTAGCATTGAAAGCATTTCCTATTCCTATAAATATAAATAAAGCAAAATAAGCTGTCATTAAGTATTTAAAGTTTTCATCTGGCCTAATTAAACTACGAATCCAAGGTGATTTTAAAAAGAAAAGGCAAAGTAATGCTGAATATAATCCTGTCCAAATTATTTGGGAATACATATATTTGTTCATAATTGGTTCATTTTTAGGCTTAGGCTTTTCATACATAGTTTCTTT
>CALVWG010000103.1 GCA_944364655.1 uncultured Bacilli bacterium
TTATTGAAATAATTGATTATTCAATTTTTCAAAATTTCACTTTTGTGAAATCTTTTTGGCGTGGGTTTCTTTTCCAATTTTAAATTTTTGAGAAAAGCTATTGACTTTTAATAGTTAGCCTTTCTATGCTTGATTTATATCTTTTTGACCTAAAAGATATTGTCTTAATCTTAATAAATCAGCGGAATTAATATTTCCAGAAACATTTACTAGTTTTGCAGATTCTAAATAAGCACCACTTAAACTAACTTGACCTAATAAATATTGACGCATTCTAAGTAGATCTGCACTATTGATTAAACCATCACCAGTTAAATCACCGTATATAACTATTGTATATGTTTCACCAGTACTAAAGGTAATTGCTGTACCTGTTGTTATTTTTTCTGTGTTTCCTAATGTGCTTCCTGAAGCATTTTTAAAAGTTAATTCACTGCCATTTGTTTTATTTTTTAATGTATCAATTGTTGTATTTAAGCTTAAATTTGTAATATAGGTTCCTTTTCTATTTAATCCCATATTTGATAAATGAGTGGCAACTGGTGTAACATTTGGCTTTGATGGTTCTTCTGGTTTGGTAACAGGGGTACTAGTTTCTCCGCCAATATTGCCAACATAAACACCATTACTATTAGGTATTGATCCAGCTGAAGCGTAAACTAGTCCAGCTTTAGCTGGATTTTCTTCACTGCCATATGCACCTATATTATAAAAATTATAAAATCCAATATAAGTAATTCCTTTATAAGAAAATTCTTCGCCACTTGTTACAAGTCCTTTAGTACTGCCAACTTCTTGTCTTGATAATGATGCTAAATACACAGGGCTAATATTATTTATTTTTCCAGCTTCCATAAAAAGTGAGGAATATGAAAGATTATCAACGTTATCTTTTCCTTCCATAAAAGTTCCTTTAAGAACTGACTTAACCATGTCTTCTGTATAATACTCGTTATAACTAAGATCTTCAAACATTAAAATGCTATCTTCCATTAAAAAATTTCTTGGGTCCATAAAAAAGGCTAATGTTTGATCATTCGGAGTACCCCATCCTGCTTCATAATAGGTATTATTTGCATCTAAACAAGCAGTGCAAGTTTTGCTAACTGCAGATGATACTTTTTCATTTATAACTGAGGAATTAAAATCTAAATTAGTATGAAGAGCTTCAAATGTCCAGTTTGGATATTTATTGTGTAAAGCTCTTAACCAAACTTTATATGTTTCATCAAAACCTTGTTTATTTAATTCTGCTTCAAAAGATTGATCAGATACAACAGATGTTCCTCCCTCTTCTTTACCAGTTACTGGATGAGTAGTATAAGCTGGCATATTATTATAAATTGGAATAACAAAATGTAATGGCACATTTAAAAGACCATTATCACGGTAACTATTATAACTATTTTTAGCTTCATTATTAGGAGCTGCTATATTAGCTTGATATTGATGGTTATATAAAGCATAGGAACTATTTGGGTTTACGTTGAATTTTTTTAAATAACTTGTATTTTGGCCTGCAGAGATATACCCATCTTGCATAAATTCTGCGCCACCAATAATGGCTTTTTTAGGACTTGTCCATGGACGGTTGTATGATGCGCCTGAACTTGTTCCACCAATTTCAACATAGCTGGAACAAACATAACCACTTTGGCCATTGTAATCGACATTATACCACCCTTCAGAACAGCCATCACCAGCTACTTTGTTTGTATTTGTAATGCTTACAATGTTACCACTGTATAAATATTTATATGTAGTACTATTAGTTGTTGGAGCAGAACGAAGCCTCACTTCATTTCCAGTAATTGTTCCTTGAACAGCCGCTTTAGTTATTGGTATAAAAGATAAAATAGAAATAAAAAGAGTGCAAAGAGACATAGTTATAGAAATTAATTTTTTTAGAAAATTCATTAACCATCCTCCTTTTATTCGACAATATTATAACATATCTTCTTTTGTTTTTAAATTTTTTTGCTTTTTTTTAATGTAAATAAATTATCAAATGTTGTTTATTTTATTGTTTTATTATATAATCTTGTTTAGATAATAATTATTGAATATGAAAGGGTGTTTTATGAAAGTATTTTTTATAAAATTTAAAGAAGCTAATCTTGTAATGAAGATTTTTTATTTACTTGCTTTGGTTTCGTATTGGGTTTGTTATGGCTTTTTTTGTCGAAGTATTTTAGCCCTTGTTGGAATTGAAACGTTTTTAAGAACTATTATTTTAATAGCTGCGGCCCTTTTTGGATTGATATATACAATTTTTGGATTAACAAAAATGTTTTTAAATAAAAAAGTTGGGTTTATAATTTTGACTATTTTTACAATATTATTTGCGACTTTTTTTGGCTTTGCATCTTACTATATTGACAAAATTTATAATAAGTTGGAAAACATAACTGCTAGTGATAAAAGTATTTATACTACGGCTATAGTTACATTGGTTAATACGGATTTTTCTTCTGATAGTAAAATTGGAATGATAACCGATGAAGAGGATCGAACAGGTTATATTTTACCGATGGAAATGATTAAAAAAGAAAATATAAATAATCCAATTGAATATTTTGGCAGCACGTTAGAAATGATTGAAGCATTATATGCTGGCGAAATTGATGCAATGTTTATAAATAAAGATTATGTTACTTTGTATAGCGGTGATGAAAAATACCAAAATATTGCTGCTGAAACAAAAATTGTAAAAGAATACTCTAAAGAAATGAAAACAGAAGAAAGTGAACTTTTGGTTAGTACTAAAAGTTTAACTGAACCATTTACAGTATTGGTAATGGGCGTTGATTCAGAAAGTAAGGATGGTTTAGACGCTAATGCTGCATTTAATGGTGATACTTTAATATTAGTTACTTTTAATCCTAAAACTTTAACAGCAACAATGTTTAGTATACCAAGAGATTTATATGTTCCTATTATTAGTAGTAGTGGAAGAAATTTAGGACTAAGTAAAATTAATTCTTCAGCGGCATATGGTACAGCTAGTACAGTGAATACGGTTGAAAATTTAACCGGTATTGAAATTGATTATTTTGTAAAGGTTAATTTCCAAGGAGTAATTGATTTGGTCAATGCTTTAGGGGGAATTGATGTCGATGTTGAACAACCTGACTATAAACCTTATGTTAATACATATGGTGAAGGACGCTTATGTGAAAGTGGTGCTGATAGAACTTATATTAATATGGTTTGTATGGATACAGGCTGGCAACATTTGAATGGAGAACAAGCTCTTGCTTATGCTCGTAACCGTCACGGCTTTTTAGAAAGTGATATAGCTCGTAATCGTCATCAACAACAAATAATTGAGGCTATTGCTAAAAAGCTTGTTAAAACCTCTAGTTTTAGCGATTTTGAAAATTTATTGGATACAATAAGTAACAATATTGCAACTAATATGCAAACTTCACAAATATTATCATTTTATCAATCTTTAAAAGGAATGTTAGTTAGAGCTTTAAGTGGAGATAATTTTATTGAAATTCAAAAAATGCAACTTACTTATTTTAGCTTTACAAATATTTATAACTTGTCTTGTTTAGGTTATTATCAAGGTAGTTTAAACGCGATAACAGAAGCAATGGAAGAAAATTTAGCACTTAAAACCCCTGAAACTATTAAAACTTTTAGTTATGATTATTCTGTAGATTATGAACAAGATAGTGAGACTATTGGTAAGGGTATTTATTCTGGTGGTAAAGTTCCTGATAGTTCTGTTACTAATCCTGAAAAACCTGAAGATAATTCAAATATAGTTGACGAGACTGATAACGATGATACTTTAGATAATACAACTGAAAATAATGATGAAGATAATGATGATACTTCAAATAAACCATCTGATAGTGAGACTAATGAAGATGAGCTAATTGATAATGATGAAAATATTACAACTAAGCCTAATGAAGATCAGAATGACAATAACAATGATAATAATCAAACTGATTTAACTAAACCAGATGATAGTGAAAGTGATAATGTTAATGATCCTGTTATACCAGGAAACCCAACAGAAATAGAATAAAGCTTTTTTAAAAAGCTTTTTTTTGTTATAAAAAAAAAGAACTGTTATTTGTTCTTTTCAATATATAATTTTATGTTTTCACTACTTTTGGCATTTAAACTAAAATCAGCAAATTTTTTTTCTTTATATAATGGATAAGCTGCACAGCCAATCATCGCGGCATTATCAGTGCAATATAAGATGTTTGGAACGTGAAATTTAACATTATTTTGATTGCAAACTTTAGATAATTCTTCACGTAAATATTTATTTGCTGATACGCCGCCAGCTAAAACGAAATGTTTTATACCAGTGTTTTTTATTGCTAAAGTAACTTTTCTAACTATTTCATCAACTGCAGCTATTTGAAAGGATTTAGCTAAATCATCTTTTCTTATTTCATTTCCGCGTTGTTTTTCATTGTGAACTAAATTTACAATATAACTTTTTAAACCACTGAAACTGAAATTATAACTATCATCTTGCATTGGTTTTGGAAGTTTATAAGTATCTTCACCTTTAACTGCTGCTTTTTCGATGTTTGGACCACCAGGATAAGTCATACCTAAAACACGCGCTACTTTATCATATACTTCACCGATTGAGTCATCAATTGAACTTCCTAGTAACTGCATTTCGTTTTCACTTTTTAAAATCAATAAATCCGTATGACCGCCACTTACAACTAAAGCTAGAGTTGGATAAGTAATCTTATTTTCAATATTATTGGCATATATATGTCCCATCGTGTGATTAACGGCTATTAAAGGCTTATTGTAAACTAATGAAAGAGCTTTGGCACATTCTATACCAACAAGTAAACTTCCTAGTAATCCAGGCGCATAGGTTACGGCAATTGCGTCAATATCAGCAATTGTTCCTTTAAATTTTTTTAGTGTTTCTTCTAAAACAAAAGTAATATTTTCGGTATGCATACGACTAGCTATTTCAGGTACTACACCGCCAAAATTAGCATGGGTTTTTATTTGAGATGATATTGTTAAAGATAATATATCATGACCATTTTTAACAATAGCCATTGATGTTTCATCGCAAGATGATTCTATGGCTAATATAATAACATCTTTACTCATTTTCGATCACTCTTTCCATTACATATGCATCTTTTTTACCATAGTATTTTTTTCTAGTGTGGATAACTTTAAAGCCAAATTTATCATATAAGTTTATAGCAGGGTAGTTATCAACAGCAACTTCTAGCAAAAAATTTGTATGAGGTTTAGAATTGGTAATAGCAAAATCTATTAAATTTGTCGCCACTTTCTTTTGGCGATATTTTTCATCAACTATAATATCAATAATGTCTGTTGTATCCAATAAGTTAGTATATGATAAAAAGCCAACTATTTTTTTATTATCTTCATATACTATTAAATTGAAATAGTCATTTTGCATTAATTCATTAAAATCATATTTATTTTTGTAATTTTCATGTAACTTTTCTCCAAGTTGATAAATATAATCAAAATCTTTTGGCTCAGCACTTCTTATCATTTTTCGGCCTCTATTTTCTTTACATAAAAAGGATTAACTAAATGCGGATTTATTGGTTTCTTTTGTTTGGCAAAAGAACATATATTATTATAATTTATATTTTGACATAAGAATATTTTTTTATTCTTATTCCATTTTTCCCATTCATTTCTTTTTATGTATTCATAATTTTTTATTTGATTATTTATTAAATTGCCAACGTAAAAGCCATTTTTTTCTTCTAATGCAATATATTGATAATCTTTCGTTAATTCATTTAAATACAATTCTAAACTGGTTATCGTTCTAATTGGAATATTCATTGTATAAGCTATAATTTTGGCTATTGTAACCCCTATTCTAACCCCGGTAAATGAACCTGGACCATTAACTACTATAATATCATCTATTTGATTAATATTTAACTTTGATTCTGATAAAAGCTCAATTAATAGTGGCATGCAAATGGTACTATGATCTTTTTTTTCTTTACTTTCTTTTTTGTATTTAATTTCTTGATTTTGATAAATTGCTAAAAATATAAAATCAGCATGAGTATCTATCAATAATGTATTCATAACTACTCCCCTTCTTTGTTAATGTAGTATACTTTTTTTATGTGATTTTGTCAAATAAAAGCGCCCTAATTATAGGACGGCATTGCATACATCTTCATAAATTTTTCCATGTGGTTTAAAAATTAACACTCTTGTATTTTCATCTATAAACCTAAAATTTATATCGAGTCTTTCATCAGGCAATTCTTCTTCGATCATATCGGCCCATTCGATAATTGTAATACCACCTTTATTAAAATAATCTTTGATTCCAATGTCATCAGATTTGTTTTCTAAACGATATACATCCATATGATATAAATTTATTTCTTTTTCATTGTATTCTTTAACAATGTTGAATGTTGGAGAAGTTATGGTTTCTTCAATTCCAAGTGCTTGTGCAAATCCTTTGACAAAAACAGTTTTACCTGTTCCTAGCTCTCCATTTAAGCAAATTACCATATTTGGAAATTTTTCACTTTCAATATTTTGAGCTAATTCTAACGTATCTACTTCGTTTCTTGTTGTATATTTATAATCCATCTTTATCACCTAAAAATATTTTAATATGCAATGTATTTATTTGCAATAAATAGTTATTATTTCATCATAATTTGACATTTTTTAAGTAATTGATAGTAATGAACACTTGTTTCATAAGTATCATAACTAGTATCCTTTAATTCACTTAAAAATGATTTTAAAATTATTAATAATTTTTTTGTATTTTCTATAGTAATTTTAAAATCATTTTTAATAATTATTTTGACTTTTTTATTTTTATCATCAAAAGTTATATCATTTATTTCTAAATTTAATGATTTTAATACTATTTTAATCCATATAATATCTTTATTTGTAACATCTCGAATTTTTGTAAAATTTATATGATACATATTATTATTTTTTTTACGGTCTTCTAGGCCAAAATTTTTTCTTTGAAAATTTAAAGAGTAACTTTCTGTTTTAAAATAATCATTAAGACTAATTATTTGATATTTTTCTAATACTTTAAGCAAATATAAAGTATAGGCTTGAGAAATGCAAATATAGGTTTTATTTGCTTCTAATGTTTGAAAGAAGTTTAGTGTTGCTAAAGCATAATTTGCTAACGAATTAGTACTACTTAAAGCATAAATAACATTACATAAAGAACAGCAGTTTTGATCTATGTAAATTAGTCCATTTTTATCTTCTGTTAAATCAAATTGATTTTTTAATTCATCTTGTAAATATATTAAAGCTTTTTTGCTAGCATTTAAACTTGCAATTTGTAACATACTTATATTTTCTATTATTTTTTTCATAAATCCCCAAATAAAAAAAGACTTAAAAGTCTTGAAACCGCTACCCTTTAAAATGAAATAAATCATTTTATAGTAGTGATAGAAGGGAGATGATTTATTCATTTAAAGGTACAACTTTAAAAGTTAAAAAAAGAACTTTTTCAGTTGCTTGTTAATTTTATCATAATGGGACACATTTGTAAATAGAAATTTTTAAATTTTTGCAAAAAAAAAAATTGGCAACTACCTATTTTCGCTTATCACTATCGTCGGCGTACTAGTGCTTAACTTCTCTGTTCGGGATGGGAAGAGGTGTATCCACTAGGCTATCGTCACCAATAAAGGATTTTGTC
>CALVWG010000104.1 GCA_944364655.1 uncultured Bacilli bacterium
TTATTGAAATAATTGATTATTCAATTTTTCAAAATTTCACTTTTGTGAAATCTTTTTGGCGTGGGTTTCTTTTCCAATTTTAAATTTTTGAGAAAAGCTATTGACTTTTAATAGTTAGCCTTTCTATAAAAAAGAAAACCACGAATAAACTCCTTTTAAAGGAGCGATTATTCGCGGTGCCATCCTTTTTTCTCTTAATTTTTGATAACGGTTTTACCCGGAGATGATTAGTCTCTCTAAAAAGGAGAAATAAATTAACATCTTTACTTATTTTCATCAACCATAAGCTTTCTAAAAAAGATAAATTAATTTATCATGTCTTTTTTTCGATTTCGTTTAAATTATAACATAACCTATTATTTAATACTAGTATTTTGCTTTACTTTTAAAGCGTTACATATTTTAATGTAATTAGGTTTGTATTTTTTTTCTATTCTTTCGATGTCTTTTTCAGTTATATTTTTTATTCTTGATAAATCCATATTGTGTTCCATGTCTATCTTTTTAATATATAAAGCAACTTCACTATTACTTTTTATAATATTATTTATATATTCATCATATGAATTTTTTTTATCACGAGTTAAAATTTTAATAATTTTTATAATATTTTGATTAAAACCATTTGAAATTAAATCTTTTTCTGTTAATTTTGTATCTTCTAATATATCGTGCAATAACCCAATTATTTTTTCTTCTTCATTTCGGCCTTTAGAGGATACATACTCTAAATGCTTTATATAAGGATTTCCACCTTTATCTTTTTTATCACCAAAATATTTAATAATTAATTCTTTTGCTTTATTAATATTCATGATTTTTTCTTTCTAATTTAACTTAAGTTCATTAACAAATTTTTCTAAATAATCCATCGCACTTTCTAAATCAAATTCTGCAATCGAATCAATTTTTTCTAATGTTGAATTATAAATACCTAAGACAAAATTAGGATAAGATTTTAAAAAAACTAGTTTTTCTTTGATAAATTTTTTTTGAAAATCATTAGGATTTTCTGGTAAATACATTGCTCCATATTCATTATCTAAATCATAATTAGAAGGAGCATAATAAAGTACTAAAACGTCGTTTTTTACTAATTTTGTATCTAGATCAAAATGGTCCATTTCATCAGTGTCTTTTTTATTAATAAACTTAGATAAATTTGTTGATTTATTATATAGATCTTTTATAGCTGTATAATGATAACGCAAATTTGGAGTTCTTAAAACCTGATCAATATTACCATCTGGATAAACAAAAGTAATAGCATAATTTCTAGTATCTTGCATATTTTGGTATCGTAAATTTTTACTTATATCAGTTGTTATTTGTTCTAAAGAACTTCCTTGTAAATAATATATCATTATTTTTTACTTTCTATTCTATCTTTTAAATATTTTAAAAATTCTTCTTTTGTTACTGTAATTGTTTCTTCTTTTCCAAATTCACGATAACTAATTAGATTTTCATCTACTTCTTTTTGACCTAAAATAACGGTTACAGGTATTTTTTTAACAACACTTTCACGCATTTTATAACTTAATTTTTCATTTCTTGAATCAAATGAAACACGATAATTGTTTGCTTGTAATAATTCTTCTATTTCTTTAGCATATTTTTCATGATATTCCATATTAACAGGAATAATATTTACTTGTGTTGGGGCAAGCCATAATGGATAAATTCCTTTTGTTTCTTCAATTAAAAATGCTGTAAATCTATCAAAAGTTCCAAAAATTGCTCTATGAATTACAACTGGAATTTGTTTTTCACCATTTTGATCAATATAATTTAATTCAAATCTTCTTGGAAGAAGAAAGTCTAATTGACAAGTTGATAATGTAACCTCTGGTCCTACAGCTGGTTTTACTTCAACATCAAGTTTAGGTCCATAAAATGCTGCTTCACCAATTGCTTCAAAATATGGAATGTTTAATGAATTTAAAACTTCTCTTAGTTTATTTTCTGCTTTATCCCACATTTCATCATCATCAAAATATTTTGTTTTATCATCCGGATCTCTTAAAGATAATCTAAATTTATAATTTTTTATACCAAAATCTTTATAAACTGCTAGTATTAAATCAACAACTTTTTTAAATTCTTCACCAATTTGTTCTGGAGTTACAAATAAATGAGCATCATTTTGACACATACAACGAACACGTTCTAGTCCCTTTACTGCGCCACTTGCTTCATAACGGAAATCATTTGCAAACTCACCAATTCTAATTGGTAGATCACGATAAGAATGTAATTTGTTTTTATATACTAACATATGATGTGGGCAATTCATAGGTCTTAAGACAAATTCTTCATCATCAATTTTCATTGATGGAAACATATCTTCTTTATAATGATCCCAATGGCCAGAGGTTTTATAAAGATTTACAGTTCCTATACATGGTGTATAAACATGTTGATAGCCCATTTTTTGTTCTTTTTCATAAATATAATTTTCTAATTGCTTACGGATTATAGCTCCATTTGGAAGCCAAAGAGGCATACCAGCTCCAACTAGTTCATGATTCATAAAAATTTCTTGTTCTTTACCAATTTTACGATGATCACGTTGTTTCATTTCTTCAAGCTCATTTAAATGATTGTTTAACTCTTCTTCTGTTGGAAAGCACACGCCATAAATACGTTGTAAAACCTTATTTTTAGAATCTCCTTTATAATAAGAGCCACTAAATTTTAATAATTTAAAATATTTACATTCTTTAACACTGTCAACATGAGGTCCACGACAAAGATCCGTGAAATCTCCTTGAGAATAACAAGAAATAACTTCATCTTCTGGCATATTTTCAATCAAATCGATTTTATAAGGATCATCTTTAAACATTTTTAAAGCTTCTTCTTTAGAAATTTCATGTCTAATTATTTTCTTGCCATCTTTACTTATTTTCTTCATTTCTTTTTCTATTTTTGCTAAATCTTCTTCTTTTAATGTAATATCTCCTAAATCAATATCATAGTAAAAGCCTTCACTAATTACTGGTCCTACCCAAAATTTAGCATTTGGATATAAATGTTTAACTGCTTGGGCAAGTAAATGAGCACAACTATGATTTAAAACACTTAATTTTTCATTTTCTTTAATATTTATCAAATTTATCACCTTTCTTTATATTATATTTCTACTTCTAAGTCTTTCGTAACGATTTCTTTTTTCAGTTACAATTAATGCTTCTTCAGCAACACTTTCTTGTTTTTGCTTTTCTAATTCTTTTCTTTCCTTTTCAAGTTGTTCTTTTAATTTACGCCATAAATATTTTTGATAACCTAGAGGCATTTGAGAGTTTATAACTACCGTTTGAGCTAAAATCTCATTTCTTCTTTCTTCCATAGTTTCATGATCAACTTCTTCAATTATTTCTCTTTTTAAAGGTAAAACATAAGGTAAAATCTGATCATAATCATCTCTAACTAAAAAAGCATCTCCTCTATAAATCATATCTGTTTTAATTTTTTTAAAGCTTACTCTTCTCGGCATTAAAACTTTAGTTGGAAATTTATCATGTCTTAAGCTTAATTTTTTTTCCATGATTTCATGTGAAATCAAAATATTTTCTTTCCATGGACATTTTAAACCGCACATTTCCATAAAACGATAAACAGAAATTATTTCTTTTTGTCCAAATTCTTTTTTCTTTCTACTCATAAACTCTCCCTCTATACAAAAAAGGATGATACCAATTAGGAGTGCTTTAGGCACGGTACCATCCTTTTTTTCACTTAATTTATTTTTAACGGAACTACCCGAATCTTATTAGATTTCTACAAAAGGAGTAACATAAGACGCTTTTTACTTATTTACACCACCATAAGCTCTCTTTAAAAAAGTCTTTCTTATATCATGTCTTTTGATCAGCGATTTACATGCATATCTTAACACTAAATTTTATTCAGTTCAATACTTATCTTTTAACTTGAGCATTAAAATTTCTTTTGGCTTCTAAAATTTCTCTTTTTTGTAAATATAATGCTCTTAATTCTTTCTTTAATTCATGTTGTTCTAATAAATTTCTGTTTCCTAAAAACATTAATCGACGTTCAATTTGGGCAATACGACGTTCTTTTTCTTCTAAATTATTTTCTTGCATAAAGTACCTCTTTCTTAAATTTTTTATATATTAACATATTAATATTTATTTTTCAAAAGCTTTTTTTATTATTTTTGACAAGTTTCACAATAATAAGTACTTCTACCACCAATTTTTATTTTTTTTATAACTTGGCCACAATTTTTACAAGTTTCACCAACTCTTTTATGAACCATTAAATTTTGTTGAAATCTTCCAGTTACACCTAAAGAGCTAGTATAACTTCTAATTGTAGTTCCACCCATTTCGATTGCTTTTAAAATTATTTCTTTTGAAGCTTTTTTGATTCTTTCACATTCTTCTATTGTAATATCTTTGCCTTTTTTTAAAGGATTTATTTTCGCAGCAAATAAAACTTCATCAGCATAAATATTTCCTAAGCCACTAATTATAGTCTGATCTAATAAAGTGGTTTTCATTGGTAAATTCTTTTTTGATATTTTAGAATATAAATATTCTTTTGTTAAATCATCACTTATTGGTTCTATTCCTTGCTTTTTTATTCCTTCAAATTCGTATAACTTATCTTTTTCTACTAACTTCATTCTACCAAATTTTCTAGTATCGTGATAACGCATACTCATTCCATCTTCAAATATAAATTCAATGTGTTCGTGTTTTAAAATAGGATCATTTATATTTTTTAAAAAATATTTTCCTTCCATTCTTAAATGACTTAATAAATAATGGTCTTTTGTTTCAAACATTAGCCATTTACCAATTCTTTTGATGTCAATAAAGCAATTGTTTATTAAAGCTTTTCTTATTTCTTCTTCATCACTTAATAAAATTTTTGAATAATAAACTTTAAAGTCTACTATTTTTTTATTTAATATTCTTTTTTTTAATGTATTTCTAACTGTTTCTACTTCTGTAATTTTTGTCATAATAATAATTTTTTAAGAATAATTATATATAATTTTTTTAGAAAAAAAAAGAAAAATTAAATATTTTCTTTTAATGTTTAGTTACTATTAATTATTTAACAAACTAAAAATAATACTTTATAATTCTAAATAATTAATATTTTGAGAATATTATTGAGACAAATAAATCAAATAAAAAAGACAAAAAATTATTTATTACTTTTAATATAAGAATAAATTGGATAATCTAATACACATATTAATAATCCTATTATCCCTGTAACTATACCAATTATCATATCAGATTTTGAAGCAGTTTCAATCATAACTTTACTCATACCAAAGCCCATGATTAACGCCCCTAATATACCAATTAACCAAGCAACTATAAATTTCCAATTAATTGGTTCATGTTCTTTTTTAGGATGATTATTTCTATAAACTGGAATAATAAATAATAATATTATAAATCCTACTATTCCAACAATTACACCTTCTTTTAATAAATTCCATTCAGAAATTAGGCCCATGCACATTCCTATTGAAAAAATTAGCCCTCCAATAGTTCCTAAAATAATTTCTAATAATGTTTCTTTTTTCATTTATACCTCCATTTATTTATTTTTTTTTTCTTGCTCTTCTTTTAATCTTTTTTTAGCCTCTGTAACTGATTCTCCTTCTTTAGTTAAGTATTGGTCTACAAATTTATTTTCAATCTTTGTGTATTCATTAACAACTTTATCAGTCATTTTGTTAAAACCATCAACAACACTTTTTTCTATTGTTTTATAACCTTTAGTAACACTTTTTGCAATTTTTTCATTTGCATTTACTAATTTTGATTTGGCCATATAACATTTTCTCCTTTCAATTAACAAAATTAACACTTGTCTTGTTAATACGTTTATAGTATAATGCCAACAAGTGTTGGATTACAATCAACACTTTTAGCTA
Source organism: uncultured Bacilli bacterium (assembly GCA_944364655.1). GTDB lineage: Bacteria > Bacillota_I > Bacilli_A > RF39 > UBA660 > Ventrenecus. Next base: position 5,930 of record CALVWG010000104.1, read on the forward strand.
AAATGTTGGATTAAAGGTGAAAAAAATGAATATTGCAAATAA
>CALVWG010000105.1 GCA_944364655.1 uncultured Bacilli bacterium
TTTTATCAATATAATCAATTCCATAATCATAATCAAACAATTTATCAAAAGAAACACTTTTTGGTAACAAATCACGTTTAGTTAAAACTAACAAAATATCATTTTTTAAATATTTTCTAATTAAAGACAAATCACCAATATTAAACAAATCAACTACTAAAAGTACTAAATCATTACTTTTAGAAATATTTTCCAAAATAGGAATAAAATCATTGTTAGTTTTAGCAACTACTTTATAATCATTATAATGTTTTATCCGAAAACATCTTTCACACAAAGTATTTTCGCATAAAACTCCGCATCCTTGGCATTTATTCATAATATTTTCCTTTGGTAAATAAATCATTATCCCGTAATTTCTTCAGTATTTTTCTTTCAAAATAACGATTTATTCTTGTTGTGAATCTTTCTTTAGTTCCAATTGGATTAACTAAAATTGTTGTAATGCCGACATTATTACCGCCTTTAATATCAGTTAATAATTGATCGCCAACACAGGCAACTGAAGCAATATTTAACTTATATTCATTTAATATTTTCATATATTTTCTTTTAAATGGTTTCATAGCTATAGCACAGCAATCAACATCTAATTCATCTTTAAATGGTTTAACTCTTTTTTTAGGGCTATTAGAAAAAATGATTATCTTAAATCCTTTAGTTTTCAAATCATCAAATAATTCTTTAATTTTTTTATTAGGTTTTTTCATTGTAATAGGAACAATTGTATTATCTAAATCTATAAGTAAACATCTTATACCACGATTATATAAGATATCGTAATTGATTGTATAAATACTTTTTTGATAAATATCTGGTATATATTTCTCCATATCAAACATCTCCTAAAAATAATTATATCATGTCTAAAAAAAATAAAATAGTTAAATTTTATTTTTTTATTAAATTATGTTGAATTTAATTTGGAATTCCGTTTTTAACGAAAAAGCTGAAATAAGTTCTGTTATAATATATATTATGTTTCCTTGCAAAAAAAGGAGGATGAAAAAAATGAAACAATGGAAACATTTAATATTGGAACAAAGAAAAGTTATCTCATCTGGAATTGCTCATGAATATAAATTAAAAGATATTGCTGAAAGTTTGCAATTTGATCCAACAAGTATATCAAAAGAAGTTAAAAGAAATAGAATCAAAACTTCTATTGGTTTAAAAAATGATTGTAAAAAAACTAAAAGATGGCCTTATGTATGTACTGGATGTAAAAATAGATACAGTAATTGTCCTTTTACAAAATACAAATATGACGCTACTACTGCTCAACGAAATGCTGATACCAACCTAGTTAATTCTAGACGTGGTATTGATATTGATGAAGAAGAATTTAAACAATTAGATACCTTAATTAAAAATGGTGTCGATGAAAATAAATCTATCTATCAAATTAAGATTGAAAATAATGATACTATTAAAAAATCTATTTCTACTTTATATGGATATATTAATAAAGGTTACTTAACTACTAAAAGAATCGATTTGCCTTATGCTGTTAGTTATAAAAAAAGAAAACATAATAAAAAGTATGATTATTCTGAAAATAACAAAATTGACAGAACAGATCATACTTATCTTGACTATCTATCTTATCTACATAAGCATCCAGGAATATATGTCTGGCAACTTGATTTTCTTGGAGCCATAAAAACAGATAGCAATAATATTTTAACACTTATCTTACCTAATTTGCAATTTTCTTTGTTAAATATTATTTTAAAACCTAATTCTCAGAAGGTTGTAAACTTTTTTGACGAACTAGAAGAAAAACTTGGATTCGAAACCTTTAAAGAATTAATACCAGTTATTTTGACTGATAGAGATCCAAATTTTACTGATATAACTGGGATTTGTTTTTCTAAAATTACTGGTGAAGAAAGATGCAAACTATTTTTCTGTGATCCATATGTATCAAACCAAAAACCCAATGTTGAAAATATGAATAAACAAATAAGATTGTTTTTTCCAAAAGGAAAATCTATAGATAAGTATTCAAAAAATGATATAAAAACCATTAATAAAACTTTACTTAACAAACCATTACGTTCATTAGATGGGAATACGCCAAAAGAAGCTTTTATCAAAGTATTTGATGAAGATATATTTAATAAGTTATTTTAACAGGTACCTGTTAAAATAATTTATTGCAAGGAAACATTTTAAACTGCAATAAGTTTTAAAAACGGAATTTAGTCTAAAAATTAACGAATTTTTTTAATTTATTGAATTTAATTCTATATAAAAAAAGTAAATTTAAATTTTTAAAATTACTTTTTGGTATTGACATTAATAGATTGTATTATTTCTGTTTAAATATTTCATAAATTTTTTTCTAAATACATTATTAGAATTTTCTAATTGTCGACGAACTTTTGCATCGTAAGGTAATCTTTTAATTAAATTACAAAAATATTTTGCCCTATTAATAGTTTGAATATCATATTCTGATAAAATATTGTTTTTTTCATCTTGAGTGAAATCAATTTCGATAGCATCATTAAAGAAATCATAACTAACATTTTTCTGATTTTCTTGAACAAATTTTTCTAAAGATTTGGTAAAAGCAGTCAAGAAAACATCTATATTATCATCATATATTGTCAAATTAATAAAAGGTGAAAAAATTTTTTTAAATTCGTCACTATACATCATTTCTTCTATTCCTATTTTATAATCGGCTGGAAGAGCTGTTTTTCCTTGATGA
>CALVWG010000106.1 GCA_944364655.1 uncultured Bacilli bacterium
GATGCAGATGAAAGAATTAGGTTATCTTTGGAAAATTATTTTTCTAGTGATGTTATTGAAAAGATAAGTAATAAGATAGAGGCAGTAGAAGGTAATTTTGAACTTGATCATCTTGGATTTTCAAATACTGTTTATGATAATTTGTGTAATACTATTTCAACTGTAATCCATTGTGGTGCTAATGTTAGACATTATGGAAAATATGATGTATTTTATAAGGCAAATGTGTTAGGTACTAAGAATATTATAGATTTTTGTAAGAATTCTAATGCAAAACTTGCACATATTTCTACTGTATCTGTTGGTGCTTATTCAAAAGTTGGTACATCAGTTGTTTTAAATGAAAATAATATAAATGTTGGACAAGATTTTAAAAACCATGTTTATATGATTACTAAATATCAAGCTGAGTGTGAAGTTTTAAAGGAGATTGAAGCTAATAATATTGAAGGAAAAATATTTAGACTTGGAAATATTATGCCTAGATTTAGTGATGGTAAATTCCAAACTAATTTCTTGGAAAATGCTTTTATGAGTAGACTTAAAACAATATTAAAATTTGGTGAAATAACAGATGGTTATCAAAAAATGATAATTGATTTAAGCCCTGTTGATTTATGTGCTAAGTCTATTGTGAAGATATTGGCTAAAAATAATTTACAAACAATTTACCATATTTATAATAATAATACTTTTTCTATTAAAGAATTGTTGTCAATGTTAGATATTTCTGTTAAAATATCTTCTAAAAATGATTTGATAGAAAAATTAAAGGATTCCAATGATCCTTTTGATGCTCATATGTTAAATGATTTGGTAAATAGTGAGTTTATTGAAACACCTGTAAATAATAACTTAACTATTGATTGGCTAAATAATGTTGGTTTCAAATGGCCTGTTGTTAATAAGGATTATTTGAAGTATATTGATTTATAATTGGAGGGTTTTATGAATACTGCAGAAAAAAATGTTAGAAGAATTAAATTTAATATTTATGCTAAAATTATATTTTTAGAAGTACTTGTAATTTGTATAATGAGATTTTTTACACCTGTGCTTTTAAATTATCCACCTATGTCAGAAGAAGCTGCATTTCAATCACAAATAGAACCAATTTCTCATGCTATGCAATATCTTTCATTAGGTAGTATTACAGTTGTTGCATATATTGTATGTTTGCATTTCTTATGTAAAAATTCTTTTAAGTTTTTGGATTTATATGTTAAAGATAAATCTAAAATTACTTTTGATTTAATTAAAAAAGTACGTAAGGATTGTTTTGTTATACCTAAAAAGATTATTTTTGTACAAGTTGCAATTATATTTGTTGTTTTATTAATGCTTTTTGTTATGCTTAAAGCAAATGTTCAATTATGTTTTAAGTTTTTACTGGTATATTTTGCATTCTTTACGGTTATTGCTATTATATCTTCTGTGTTGATAAAACAGGATTTGGATGTAGTTATAAAGCTTACTTATAATATAAATACTGATTATCATGATTTTAAGAAGACTACAAGTTTTAATGGTAATTTGATTTTTAACTTATACCCTTTTTTCTTTATTATAATTATCATTATAGCATTACTTGGATATGCTAAAGGATGTTCTGCAATTGGTGAAGGAAATTATAACTATTATAAATTCCAACTTCAAAATATGGATTTTAATAATTTGTCAAAAACAGAATTAATTAATACTTTAAATTCTGTTACTTTAAAAAATCAAGATGATTATTATTTTATAATAGATGGTGATGATACATATGTTTCTAAGTCTACTGGTAATTTGTCTGATTTCTTTATAAAATATTTAAATACATATTATGATCAAACAGATGGTAGAATATATGAATATTATGGAGTTGAAGAAGAAGGATATGCTCAAAGAATTACTTTAGATGGTCATACTGCATATATTGGATTTAAGTATTCTTCCTCTACACCGAATTTTGCTAATTTCTTTATATACTTATGTATTATTTCTTTGATTATTTATGCGATTATATTATATGTATGGTCAAAAGGAATTAGTCAAAATTTAATTGAGGTAACTAATAACTTAGTTAAAATATCAAAGGGTAAAATTGCTCATAATGTAGGTGTTTTACCAGTAACTTCAAATGATGAATTAGGTGAACTTACAGTTGCATTTAATGATATACAAAAAATCACAAAAGATAATATTCAAAAGATTCAAGATAATCAAGATTTATTAATGGAAAAAGAGCGCTTAGCATCACTTGGTCAATTAATTGGAGGTATTGCTCATAACTTGAAAACTCCAATTATGTCTATATCAGGTGCAGCAGAAGGTTTAAATGATTTAATAAAAGAATATGATTCATCTATTGATGATCCAGAAGTAAATAGCCAGGATCATCATGATATTGTAAAAGATATGTCTTCTTGGATTGCAAAGATTAAAACTCATACTGAATATATGTCTGATGTTATTACTGCTGTTAAAGGTCAAGCTGTAACTTTATCAAATGAACAAGAGATGACATTTACTGTTGGTGAATTATTAAAAAGAGTTAATATTTTAATGAAACATGAACTTAAAAATGCTATTGTTTATTTGAATATTTCTTTAAAAGTTGATGAGAATTTGGTTCTTAAGGGTGATGTTAATAGTTTGGTACAGGTTATTAACAATATGATTTCAAATTCAATTCAATGCTATGATGGAAAACCTGATCAAAATATTGATTTAATTGTTACTAAGGAAAATGGTAATCTACTTATTTCTGTTAGAGATTATGGACCTGGTTTACCAGAGGAAGTTAAGCAAAAATTGTTTAAAGAAATGGTTACAACAAAGGGTAAAAATGGTACTGGACTTGGATTATATATGTCTTATTCTACAATTAGAGCTCATTTTAATGGAAATATTACTTTTGAGTCAGAAGAAGGCAAAGGTACTACTTTTATAATCACATTACCAATTTATTAATAGTTATAAAAATGGTTATACTAATCAAGAAGTGGTTCCCTAGCCACTTCTTTTTAAAGTTATAGGAAATTGCATTTCCTATAACTTTAAAACAAAGATGCACAGAAAAATCGCATAGCAATTTTTCGCGACAACAAATCTTATACGCTTCTTGCTAGACCTTAAATTAATATAATAAATGTTAAAAAATAGAGAAAAGGTCTAGCGAAGCTAGATTTGTTCTTATATGTCAAACCATTTTTTTATTCTAAATATTTTTTTGAAAATTTTACTAATTTTAAAAAAAATTTAAAAACTATTGATTTTTCCACATTTTATTAATATAATGTGAAAAAAGTGACATATACCTATTATATTCGTGCATAAATTACAAGAATAGAATGGAGGATAGTAGAAATATGAGAAAAGGATTACAAAATGTACAAAATAATGAAAATAGTAATTATAGAATTATAGCTGTAGATGACGAGCAAGGAATTATTGATTCTCTTTCTATATTTTTAAAAAGAAGTGGATATGATTTCACTGGAATTACTGACCCTCAAGAGGCTATTGAAAAGGTGAGAACAGAACATTTTGATTTAATGATATTAGACTTTATCATGACTCCTTTTCATGGGGATCAAGTTGTTGAGGAAATTAGAAAGTTTGATAAGGAATTATATATTTTATTGTTAACAGGTCATAAAGATTTAGCTCCTCCATTGGAAACTATTCGTAGATTAGATATTCAAGGTTATTGTGAAAAAAGTGATAAGTTTGATCAATTATTGCTTTTAATTGAGTCCGGTATAAAATCCATTAAGCAGATGAATGAAATTAAACATATAAATGAAGAATTAGCAGATACCTATGAGAAATTAGAAAAGGCATATTTAGAAAGTATTCAAACTTTAAGGTATACAGTTGAAGCAAAAGATACTTATACAAGAGGTCATTCTGATAGAGTTTCAGAGTTTTCTGTTTTGCTAGGTAAAAAAATGGGGTTGTCTGACCAAGATTTACGTACATTACAAATCGGTGGTTTATTCCATGATATAGGTAAGATTGGTGTACCTGATACTATTTTACAAAAAGAATCAAAATTAACAGATGATGAATATTCTGAAATAAAAAATCACCCTTCAATAGGTGCTCATATATTGTCAACTGCAACATTATTTAAAGATATTATTCCTATTGTAAAACATCATCATGAAAGATATGATGGTCATGGATATCCTAGTCAATTAAAAGGTGAAGAGATACCATATTTAGCAAGAATTACAGCAATTGCAGATAGTTTTGATGCCATGACATCTAGAAGAACTTATAGAGATGCAATGCCTCTTGAAACAGTTATAAGTGAGTTTAAAAGATGTAGAGGTACACAATTTGATCCAGAATTGGATGATGCTTTTGTTGATATATTAGAAAATCATTATGATGAAATAAAAGAAATACAAGAAAAATATAAAGCAGAATTATAAAACAGGGCTTTTAAGCCCCGTCCCTAAAACCCTGCTACACCTTCATTGAAAGTGCTACTTTTTGTCTTTCTTGGTCTATTTTTATTACTTTAACTTTTACTATATCTCCAACAGAAACTACCTCTGCTGGATTTTTTATAAATTTATCACTCATTTCAGAAATATGGACTAGACCATCATGTTTAACACCGATATCTACAAATGCACCAAAAT
>CALVWG010000107.1 GCA_944364655.1 uncultured Bacilli bacterium
ATTTAGTTATTAGTAATGATTTTAAATTAATAATAGGACTTATATTAATTTTATTTATTTATAAAAACGCACCTGCTGACACTTATAAAAGACCTATTGTTAGTAAAAACAGAAGATTATTCTTTAAGTATTCATCAACTTTTATTGCTATAGCATTTGTTTATTGTTCAATTTTAATTAGTAATAATTTTTTAAGTAATTGTTTTTTATTATCATTGTTAGTACAATCACTTATGATATCACCAACTGTTTATAAAATATTCAATTTACCATACAATAATTACATTACTTATTTAGCCAATAATAATATTTAAATATACATTAGTATATTTAGATATATAAGAATAAAGGAGGGAAATTAATATGACATTTATCGCATCATTATTAGCTACATTTGGTTCATTTGTTGCAAGTATGGGTAGTCAAGCATGTTTCTTTTGTTTTATTGATGAGCCACAATGTCCAAAAAGTTTAGTTAAATAAACAATTTAAAAATATTACATATGAAATGAATGCAATGTTACATCTTAAAAATTTTAATAAAAAATGATCTAATAGTTTCTAGATCATTTTTTATGCTTTTAATCATTATATTAATTTCAATGTATTAAATTGTTATTTTCAATCTTTGAATAAAATTACCATTAGCAATAATAGTTTCTAATTTAAGATTGTTATTTTTTTTAATAATTTGATCCACTAAAGCTAGTCCGTAGCCTCTCCCTTTTCCTTTTGTTGTATACCCCTTTTTACTAATGTTGTCAATTTGAATTTTATTATTAACTCTGTTAGATATTTTTATAATAAAACAATCATCTATATACATAGAAATTAAAATTTCACGTTCAGTAACTTTATTTTTAGTTACTTCCTCGATAGCATTATCTAAAAATACTCCAATAACTCGACAAATATCATAGTTCATATTTGAAAACGTATCAGTAAAATCAAAATTCCTTATTTTTTTCGAAACATCAAGGTGAATTTGAATATGATTATCCTGCATAACAAGCATCTTTTGATAAACTAGTCCTTGCAAGCCACCAGATGGAATTCGTTTAGCTTGATTGTATAAAATTTCGTTATCTTCTCTTTTTTCTTTTATAATTTCATCTAAGTATTTAGATACTTTTTCATCATTATTATCAATCATTCCTTTAATAACTAACAGTTGATTTTTATTCTCATGATTATCAATTCTTTGATGATCAAGCATTTTTTCATATTCATTTAGGCTTTCTATTAATACCCTATTTTCTTCTTTAAATTTTTCATTTTCATTTTGCTCATATAAAGCATAGAATAAAATAAATGAATACGCAATAATTAAGATAATATTTATTAAAAATACTTTATGAAAATCTACATAAAGAAAATTTGAGACAAATAAAAAATTTACTGAAGCTATTATAATTAATGTATATAAGCTTAGCCTTTTAACATTTACCTTAAATGTTATTTTTGAAAAAAAGTTATAAACTTTTTTAACAAATTTAAAATTAATAAATACTATCATTAATAAACTTATTAAAGTTACATAAAATAAATTTCCAAGGAAATCATTAGTTATTTGATAATTTGTAGCTTTGAAAACAAAAATCGAGAATATTACTAACACTATTTCTGATATAAAAACTATTAATTGTTCAAAAACCGTACTAATTATGGTTTCTTTGATATTTAATCTAAATAAATAATAATTTCCAATCAAAGCTGTAATTGTCATAGTTAAAAACCTTAATAAATCATCAACATAAATAAATGTAATAATAGATATTAATACAAACAAGAACAATGTTATATATATTTTATGATTTTTAAAATCTATTTTTCTATTTATTAACTCAGAAATCACATAAATCACCGCAATCGAGTTAATTAAAGCTTGAAAAAAATATTGTTGAATAAGTTCAAAAATCATAGAACACTAACTCCTTTTTTATAATTATCAGACACTAAATTAACAACATCACCAGTGTCAAATAAAATTGTTTTATCTTTTTTATCAATTTTTATAATTCTATCTTCATTAACTAGACATGCCCGATGACTATAAACTAATGCTCCGTTTGACATTTCACTAATTTCTGTCAAAGATTTACTTATTTTATAAACATGATTAGCTGTTTTGATTAAGCACCTTCGTTCAATATTATCATGTGTAATATATAAAATATCTTTTATAGGAATAATATATACAGCATTACTGTCAACGAACTTTAAAACTCTTTTCTTACCAATATATGTTAAGGATTTCATAATGGCATCTTTAACTTTAGACTCAAAATTATCAAATTTACAAATAAAAGTTAAAACCATAAGTTGTTCTTTTATAATAATTGAACTCAGCTCTTCATGAGCAGTAATAAAAATAATTATACTTTCTAAATCATTTTTTCTAATTAGTCGAGCAATATCAATTCCTGAAGCTGAGTTAGCTTCAATATCAAGAAAATAAATTTTGTTAGTTAAAGGTTCATTAACTAATTTTTTGAATTCACTATTATAATCATCAAAAATATGAACTTTATATTCAATTTTATTATTCATCATTATTTTATTAATTATATTTTCTACTTTTTTTGTTTTTTTTTTGAAATCATCAACCACTATAAAATTATTCATTTTTTCTAATTAGTCGAGCAATATCAATTCCTGAAGCTGAGTTAGTTTCAATATCAAGAAAATAAATTTTGTTAGTTAAAGGTTCATTAACTATTTTTTTGAATTCACTATTATAATCATCAA
>CALVWG010000108.1 GCA_944364655.1 uncultured Bacilli bacterium
GCATTTTGCCTCTTTTTGTTGTGTTTAAAATTTTTTAAGTTTGCGAAGAAAAAATTAGATAAAATCTTTTTTTATCCAAATTTATCTATTTTGTATTAATTAATTATTTTTACTCTTTTTTACTGAAAAACTAAAACAATATTAAAAAGTCTCATTTAAATTTAATATTTTTACATAAAGATCTATTTTATTTATTAGGCTTAAAATTATAATGCAATCTAATTTGATTTTCTAATTCACTTTCTAATTCAGGATGTTCTTTTAAATAAATTTTTACATTTTCTTTTCCTTGGCCTATTTTTTCGTTTTTATATGCATACCAAGCTCCAGATTTATCAATAATATCTAAATCTGATGCTATATCAATTATTTCTCCTTCTCTTGATATGCCTGTTCCATACATAATATCGACAGAAGCTGTTTTAAATGGAGGCGCAACTTTATTTTTAACAACTTTAATGTTTGTCTTGTTTCCTAAAATTTGGTCTCCGGCTTTAATTTGTTCCCCTCTTCTAACGTCTAAACGGATTGTAGCATAAAATTTTAAAGCTCGTCCTCCAGGAGTAGTTTCAGGGTTACCAAACATAACACCAACTTTTTCACGTAATTGATTAATAAATATAGCAGTTGTTTTTGTTTTATTAATTGTTCCAGACAATTTTCTCAAAGCTTGACTCATTAATCTTGCTTGCAAGCCCACATGACTATCTCCCATATCACCTTCAATTTCGGCTTTTGGAACTAAAGCGGCAACTGAATCTACAACTATGATATTAACAGCCTCACTTCTTACTAACGCTTCACATATTTCAAGTGCTTGTTCGCCTGTATCTGGTTGAGATAAAAGTAATTCATTAATATCAACACCTAAATTTTTAGCATATACAGGATCTAAAGCGTGCTCAGCATCAATAAAAGCTGCTCGGCCACCTTCTTTTTGCACTTCGGCTATAGCTTGTAATGCAAAGGTTGTTTTACCAGAAGACTCAGGTCCATATATTTCTATTATTCTGCCTTTAGGGTAACCTCCTACACCTAAAGCGATGTCTAAAGCTAAAGAGCCACTTGATGTCACATCAATTTCCATGTGTTCTTGAGCTCCTAATTTCATTATTGCCCCTTTACCAAATTGTTTTTCAATATCCGCTAAAACTTGTTCTAAAGCTTTGTCTTTGTCTTTAATATCCTTTGTTGTTTTCATAAATATCCTCCAATTCATTGCAAGTTCATTTTATAATATAAAAAAACGTTTGTCAACTATTTTACGAACAAACGTTTTTGTGAATTTTTTTAGTATATTTTTTAATATTAGATTGTATATTTTAAAAAAATTGATTTAAATTAATTAATCAATTTTAAAATTTTGTTATTTTTTTAATCAAATTTTATTTTATCTTTAGCATTTATAAAATAAAAAATAGCAGATATAACAGATAAAATTGTTGCGATATATATTAAAATATGAGCTAGATATATTCCCCAAACTTCAAATGGTAAATTGTAAAATAGCATTAGAGATACGCCACACATCATAAAAACTGTTTTAATTTTTCCTAATTTACTTGCTTTAATAATAACTTTATTTTTGGCTGATAGAGCTCTTAATGCATCAATACATATATCTCTTAAAACTATTATGATAGGAACTATAATTGAAATAAAGCCTTGATAAGCTAAAATTATTAAAACACCATTTACTAAAACTTTGTCTGCAATGGCATCTAATGTAGCTCCAAAATCACTAGTCTTTTTTTCTTTTCTGGCAATACTACCATCTAAATAATCAGTTACACACGCTATTACAAATAGAAAACCAGCCACTAAATATTTTACTTCTACTAAAACTTTTCCCATTACAAAAATTGTTGGTAAATTTAAGCCAAATTCTTCCCAAGGAACCAAAAGAATAATTAAAATTATTCCAGCTAATATAATTCTGCTTACTGTAAGTTTATTTGCTAAATTCATATTTACTCCTTTATTTATTAATATTTGATTATAACAATTTGATAAACACTCCAAATAATAATTACTATGGCAATTAAAATTAAAATAAAGTACATTACTATGTAGTATTTTTTAGAATATTTTTTCATTGGTTTAGTATAAGGTGAAACAACTTTTTTTTCTTCTTTTTCTTTATTTAGTTCAGCAACTTTTTTTTCTATATCTTTTAAAGGAATTTTTGATGTATATTCAAACATATATTCATTAAATTCATCAAGAATTTTTTCGGCATTTAACCCTAAATATTTGGCATAATTATAAAGATATTCTTTTAATTCAAAAATATCTTTAAAAGAACCTATATTACCTTCTTCAATGTTTTCTAAAATAACACTTTTTATTTGGATATCTTGTGATGCTTCTTCTAATGAAACACCCGACTTTTCTCTTGCTTCTTTTAAGCTTGATCCTATTATAAACAAGATCCTCACTCCTTTTTTATAAAAAAAAATAATAACTAATAAGCCTTGTTCTGTCCGTATTAAATACGGGGCAAATATTTATCTACCATTGCTGGTCCACTGCTTCGTTTTATTCCTAGCAGTAGCTCCCCTACCATAATTTGGGTTTCT
>CALVWG010000109.1 GCA_944364655.1 uncultured Bacilli bacterium
CATTTGCTTCATTTCAAACCAATGATGAATTTAATATAATAAATGGAAATGTCCAAGAACAAGGTGATTTGTATTTTGCTTTTTATGTAGATGGAAATATATCAAAAACAATGCCTAAAAAGGGAGAAGGATATTTTTTAGATAAAGAAAAAACAGCATGTACAAATGGTGCAAGTGTAGAATTTGATACAAATGAATGGTCAATAAAAGTAGTAAATATGACAACATCAAAAACAAAATGTACCTTATATTTTAAAAGAGGATATAGTGAAGCAATATTAAATGGAACAGATCCAATAATAAAAGATCCATTAATACCAGTAACAATAGATAGTGATGGTACAGTAAAAAAAGCAGACATTAGTAGCGAATGGTATAGCTATGAAAAAAAGAACTGGGCCAATGCGATCATCTTAAAAGATGAAAGTACAGCAAGTAATTATATAGCTGGTTCAGTAATACCAGAAGACGAAATAGAATCATACTTTGTCTGGATACCAAGATACAAATATAAAATCTTTGATGATGGAAACTATTCAGATTTAACAACAATAGAAAATGCTGTCCAAACAATCGAAGTAGAGTTTGAAAATACTAGTACGCCTGTAAGCAGTGGAACAACAACAGGTAGTTGGTTAACTCATCCAGCATTTACAGCATTTAACACAAATGGAATGTGGGTTGGAAAATTTGAGACAGGAACAGCATTAACATCAGATTATAATGTTAGAAATGGAGAATCTATTCAAATCAAACCAAATGTAACATCATGGCGTAGTATTCAAGTAGCCAATGCATTCTATACCTCATATGATTACAAAAGAAATCTAGAAAGTCATATGATGAAAAATACAGAATGGGGTGCTGTTGCTTATTTACAACATAGTGCTTATGGATCTCAAACAAGTGTCAGAATCAATAATAATTCATCATATATTACAGGGTATCAAGCCAACAATGAGCCAACATGTGGATATACAGGAACAAATGAAGAATGTAACAAATATTGTAATGATGGAAGTTGTAATACAGCATACCCAAATAGTGTATTAGCAAGTACAACAAATAACATAACGGGCATATATGATATGGCAGGAGGAGCATGGGAATTTGTGATGGGCATAATGTTAGATCAAGATGGAAAACCAATGAGTGGCCGAAATAGTTTATATAATTCAGGCTTTAATGGTACATTTGGTTGTCCAACATGCGATAGTGATACATCAGGGTTAACTAAATTAACAACAGGATTCGATTTTCCAGATAAAAAATATTATGATACATATGCTTATACTACTGTAGATGAACAATATCAACGAAGAATATTAGGCGATGCAACAGGGGAAATGGGACCTTTTAATACAGCAAAATACCTAACTCAAACTAGGCCAATAAGCAGCTGGTACGCCGATGGTGCTTGGTTTGTTTTATTGAGCAGTCCGTGGTTTTTTCGCGGAGATGGTTACTATTTTGGTTCAGGTGCTGGCGTATTTGCATTCAGTAATACGAACGGCCGTGCACTTGGCAATGTTAGTTTCCGCGTTGTTTTAATGCCATAAAGTTTATAAAATAAATTTTTTTAAATGATTTTTTGTTAATAATAAAAAAGTTATCTTTGATTAGATAACTTTTTTTCAATTAATGTAACTATTTCATAAATAATAAAGGAAAGCAAAACAAGTACTAAAATTCCAGACATAACTAATGTTAAATTGAATACTTGTGTACCATATATAATTAAATAACCTATTCCTTTCTTACTAACTAAAAATTCACCCATTATTACACCTATTAATGTCATAGAAATGTTTATTTTTAAAGAAGAAATAATTGTTCTTTTTGATTCTGGAATTATTAAATATCTTAAAATTTGTTTTTTTGTTGCACCAAAAGATTTTAATAATTTTATTTTTGTTTTATCAACTCCAGTAAAGCCGTTGTAAATATTCATAATACTTACAATTAAATTTATTAATAAAGCCATAACAATTATTGATTTTGTGTTAGCGCCTGCCCAAATAATAATAATTGGCCCTAATGCTACTTTTGGTAAACTGTTTATCATTGTTAAAAAAGGATCAACTATTTTAGCTAATGTTGGACATTCATATAATATGATGGCTATAATAAATCCACATGATATGCCAATAGTAAATGCAATAATTGTTTCATATAATGTTGTAAAAATATGTTCCCATAATTCATTTGTTATTATTAATTTTAATAAAGTATCATATATTCGACTTGGACTAGAAAAGATAAAAGGATTTATGATTTTTTTATTTGCAAGAATTTCCCAACTAATAAAAAAGGTTATAACTATTAAAAATTGAATAGTTATAATAAATATTTTTTTTCTTTTCTTTTTTTTAATTATTTTTTTAGCTTCTTCAGACATTTATATCTAAATCCTTCCATATTTTATTATAATAATCGGAAAATTCTTTTGCTTTTCTATTTTCAATTGGTGTTTGTTTATTTGTTAGGTTTATATTATAAATATTTTTAATATAACATGGCCTTTTAGATAAAACCACTATACGATCGGACATTGATATAGCTTCAGCTATGTCATGAGAAACCATTATAGTTGTTATTTTTTCTTTTTTTATTATTTTAAAAACATCATCACTAACAGCAAGTCTTGATTGATAATCTAATGCACTAAAAGGTTCATCTAATAATAAAATATCTGGTTTAATAGCTAAAGTTCTTATTAAAGCAACTCTATGAATATAGTGAAGACACTTATTACTTAATTTCCTTATTTTCCAAGGAATTTGTGTGTTCTAATTAAAGCATATTTTTATTTAATATTTTCTATAAATATTTATTTCTTCTAGTAATTATAAGGGTTTGGGAGTGTGTCCTGATGCAACCCTTACTTTTACTATTTTTTAGTTTAACTTTATTTTTAACAGAGTTATTTATTTTCTATTTGTTTATTTTTATCTATATATTGGTAGTTAAGTGCATTTTGATTTGATATAGCAGATTTATTAGTTGCTTTCTCGTAAGATTTTCTTGCATCGTTAGCAACTTGTCCACCTTTTTTTGCAACTTTCATATTTTCTTTAAATCCTTGTGGATGTTCAGATGTTGCTATATCACGAGTTGCTATTTCTCCTAAATCAGTAAGCAAAACTTCTATATCAGTCATATTATCTCTTAAAGATTCTTTCCTTAAACCTTTATATGCTTTATATTCACTTGCTTTCATCCCTGACCAACCTTTGTATATTTCATTGGTAAGCATTGCATATTCTATAGGTTCATTAATGCCACCATCTTTCCATATATCAGTTAGTTTAAATCTATCAACCATTCCAGTTAATCTTTTTTTGATCCATTCATCACTATAACCTTTATTACGATAATAGTTAATAATTCTATTACCAGCAATTTCTGGATCAAATACTTCATCAATTCTTTCACTTCCAAGATTTGCTAACCAAAGTTTCATAGGTTCAGCTTTTGGACTAGGTACAGATTCAATAAGTCTAAATATTCCTTTTGTATCTAATGTATCAGTATTATAGTATTTACCATCAGTTGATTTCATTTTCAGTTGGTTAGTATTACTAACCAACTCACTTCCTTCATTATTTAATTTATTTTTTAGCCATTTCCAATAATTTCTTGATTTTTGATAATCATTATTTGTTAATGCTCCAATAATATCAATAACACTAAAATAATATTCTTCTTTTTCTGCATCCCATATACTTCTGATAGTGCTATTTTCAAATAAATTTGAAATTGTTTTTAGTTTATCTTGTTTCATTTATTTTCACATCCTTTCATTCAATATTTGGTTATGTAAGTAGAGATTATTCAAAATTCCATTTAATTTGAATATCTCTACTATTTGTTTCTTCATTTAACTTTCCAATATAGATTTTATCTATAAATTCATCTACAATAACTCTGTTTAAACTTTCAAGCTCTTGGTATTTACTAAATATTTCTTTATTATTTTTTGAAGATTCTTCTTTCATATTATAGTAGGCAATCTCATTATTAATTGATTTAATCTGATTACTATACATATCTTCATTTTTATTATAATCAGTAATTAAATCTTTAAATTGTTCTGTTGTGATAACACCATTAACTTTATCTTCATATAAGTTTTTTAAATAATTTCTAGTTTTAGATACTTCTTTTTCAATTATCTCTTTTTGTTTTTCTAATGATTTGATCTTATCACTAAATCTACTTGCTTTCTTTTTAGAATCTAAACTACTTAATTCTTCTTCATCATAGAATTTTTTGATTTTCTTATTAATTGCCTCTAAAACTAAATTTTCAAGTAAATCATATCTAATAGAAGATTTATTGATACAGTCATCATATCCATCACGATTTCCTGAACACACTAAATATTCGTGTTTAGTAGAGTTCTTTTTTCTCATATAATGGTTACATTCAAGGCAAAATACTTTACCAGAGAAAATATGAACACTTCCTGTTGTTTTCATAGGTTTAGTTCTTTCTTTCATAGCAATTTGTACTTTGTTAAATGTTTCCTCATCAATGATTGCTTCATGGGTATTTTTAATTTTGATCCATTCGTTTTTATCTTTATTCTTAATTTTATGATTTTTATAACTAACAGTAGTTCTTTTTCCTTGTATTAGATGTCCTAGATATAATTCATTTGTTAAAATCGTTTTAATGGCATTTGTAGTCCATTTTATTTCTTCTCTAGGTCTATTACTAATTACATTTAATTTAATTCCTTTTCGGTACTTATATAGGGAAGGACAAGGTATATTTTTACTATTTAAATACTTTGCTATACCTGTAAACCCTAATCCTGTTAAATATAAATCAAATATATCTTTTACAATTTCAGAAGCAACTGGATCTACTATCAATTTATTATTATCTTCCTTTGATACCTCATAACCAAATGAAGCAAAAGGAGAAATAAATTCTCCCTGTTTCATTTTAGCATTGAAAGCACTTCTAATATTGTTAGATACATCTTCCAAATACCACTCATTAACAAGTCCATTTATTTGTCTTGATTTTTTATTTCCTTTATTTGCTGTATCAGCATTATCAGCAAGACTTATAAATCTAACTCCCCATTCAATAAACTTATTATGAAGATATTTCTCAATAATTTCCATATCTCTTGAAAACCTTGATTGACTTTTACATAGAACAACATCTATTTTACCATTTTCACAATCTCTAATAAGTCTTTCAAATTCAGGTCTATAAGTTCCTGCTCCTGATAAATCTTCATCACAATATTCATCTACTAATACAAATTCATCTCTTTTATCAATTTCTTCCATAAGAAGATGTCTTTGATTCTTAATAGATTCACTATCATCATCTTTGTTTACTTTGTCCTTATCTTCATCAGACAATCTTTCATAAATACCAACTCTTAATACTTTCTTACTCTCAACACTCTCCATTTCATTCATAACTATTACCTCCAATACAAAGGCAATAATTAAGTTTAAAGTTAAACTTATAACCAATACTATTATAACATTTATTTAAGAATATTAACATTAAACTCCAACAGTTCTATAATCTTATATAGTTTTTTATTAACTATTTCTTTTAATTTAGTATCAGTTAAATTTTCTGGAACAATATCAATAATATTGTATTGCATTTTTTACCCCTTTCTAGAGTTTAGGTTTGAGAGATAAAAAGGCATTTGTAATCAATTATTTGTTTATTTTTTCTCATATTATCAATCCTCCAATCACTACTTAAATTAAAATAATATTTTTTGGTACATTTTATTATAAAAAGGTTATTATAATTATAAAGGTTAGTTTCTGTCATTTATATAAATTTAATTTGTTTTTGGTTACAAAGTCTTTTTATTAAAATATTAAGAGTTAGATATTACATACTTATTTCCATATCATCTGATTTATCTTTTTCAGAATGTTCATATTTACGATTAACCCCATTTGCATAGTATTCCATATCATCATAATTAATTTCAGAATCTTTAGAAAAGTGAAGACCTATTTTATGACCTAAAGCTCTGCAAATCTTATCACAGAAGTTAAACATCTTTTCTTTAAAATTATTGAATGCCTCTTGTACTTTTTCTAGTTTTTGTTCTAATGTTTCAATTATAGAATTTTTTTCTTTAATAATAGTTTTTTGTTTAGAGATAGTTTGTTCTTGTTCATAGATTTTCGTATCTCTTTCTTTGATAGCACGACCATCTTTTAGTTTGTTATTTTCAATTTGAAGATTTTCAACTTTATCAGTTAGTTCTTCAATCAAAACATTCTTTTGTTTTATTATGCTTTTACTATTTGAATTTTGTTTTTGAATTTGTTTAGAATAATCAATTAAATTATTAATATCTTCATCTTTATATCCTATAACCTTTCTTTTTACAGGATTTAGAATTTCTTTTTCATCTATTTCAGAAAGTTCTTTAGAAGTTTGAAGTTCTATTTCGTTTAATTTTTTATTTTTTTCAAATTCAATTTTCATTTCACTAATTTGCTCATTCAAATCTTCAAATTCTTTCTCAGCTTTCGTTTTATGATGTTTATTATCTCCAATGTTTCCACGAAAGAGATGATAACCTTTTTCAGTAATATATTTGTTATAATCGTCTTGTATTTTTGCATAAGATGTTTTACCACCGAGTGTTTTCCAAAACTGATCACAGTTTAAAAATTTTCCCTTTTCGGTTTTAAAAAT
Source organism: uncultured Bacilli bacterium (assembly GCA_944364655.1). Lineage (GTDB taxonomy): Bacteria > Bacillota_I > Bacilli_A > RF39 > UBA660 > Ventrenecus. The sequence goes on from CALVWG010000109.1 coordinate 6,703, forward strand.
ATTTTTACCATTCTTATCTTTCTTTTGAACTGGATACATTTTTTTATTTCCTTTTTTATCAATTCCTTCGCGATAAATTATATTTCCATTCGTATCAGTTTCAAACACTTTTCTTCTAACCTCATTAACAATAGGCATAAAATAAAAGTGTAAATGTGGGGTATCTTCATCATAGTGAATTTGTGCATAAACTACATTATCTTTTCCAACAAGATTTTCTAAAAAATTATAACTATCATTGAAAAAATCCTTAACTTTTTCAGGTATATCATCATCAAATTTAATATCAGGTACTAGAATAGGTTTACCCTTATTCTCTCCAACTTGATGTGTTCTACCACTATCTTTAAATTTCATTCCCAAACTTTGAAAAAATTCTTTTCCACTTGTAACGATAGCACCATTTAACAAATTTGTATTCTTGCCATCATTATAATATATTTTATTATCTTTCAGTTTAGAATAGACTTCTTCTTGTAGAGTGGGTTTAGATAATGATACATAACTATAATTAAATATTGTTCTTTCCTGATCGTAATTACCTGTACCTTTTCTTTTTGTAAGTTCTACTCCAAGTCCACCTAAATCTGCTGATTTATATTTACTTTCAAATCTTAATACTTGATTTCCATCATACATTTAATTCCTCCTTTGCTGTGCTTCTTTAGGATAAAGGTCATTTATTGACCTATCTCACTAGGGCATAGCCCACGTGAGATTAGGGAGTTCCCTAATAACCCCATGCTTGTTTTTCGTAAATGCTTAAGCTAAAGCAAAAGCATAAACTTCAAACAAGATTAAATAATAAGCACCTACTAGGTACTTATCATTTAATAAATTATGAAAGAATAAACCTTTCATAATTGTAAAAATATTCACTATCGCCACTTTCATCAGCATAGCTGACAAAACGTGCCACGTTCATTTTTTACATATAACTTTTTGAAAAAAGTTACAAAAACTTTTATGAAAATTATTCATTTTCATAATTTGGTTCTTCATATTTTGCAGTGTAAATTCTATCAGTTCCAGTTCTTTTTAATTCAATATGAAGACCTTCTTTTTCTAAATTATCTAAATTACTTTTTAATAATTTTCCAAATACCGATGGTACAATTTGCAAGTTTAATTTGCTAGTTATATCAGATATAGTGAAAGAAAATTCCTTTTGCTTAATCGCATAATTTAGAAAAATTAATAGGTTAGGATTTAAGTCATTACTATCTATTTCTGATCTCTCAAAAATTAAATTTTCATTTCTTTTTAGAACAAAATCTTGTGATTCGTAATCTCGACTTTCATAAACAAATAATATTTTATTTTTCAAATTTTGATCTAATTTTAAAGTGATAATCCCATCAACAGAGCCATCTATTGCAGTTGATCCAAGAGACTTATTATTCTTATTCAAGTGATGAATTAGTAAAATAGTGAAGTTATATTTTTTACATAACTCTCTAAATTTAGGAATAACATATTGTCCCATATCTTGATAGTTATTTAAGTCATAACCATTATTCATATCAATTCCACTAAACATATCTATAATTACAAATCTTCCATTAAGGTCATTTGCAAACTCCTGAAACTCTAATTGTAAGTCCATTAAATTTAGTTTTCTTTCGTTAATTTCCTGTTCTTTTAATCTAAAATTATCATCAGTAAATTCTAAATTCATTTTATCAATTCTATCTAAAATTTGTGAAAAATTCATTTCTGTGCTAATATATAAGACAGGAGATGGACTTGTCCTAAATCCTAAAAATGTTGTTCCTGTTGCAATAGAGTTAGCAAGTTGAAGTGCCAACAATGACTTGCCAACTTTTGGTCTAGCAACAAGACAATATAATCCATTAGATTTCATAAGATTATCAACTATGAAATCTTTTTTTGTAGAATTTTTTCTCATTTCACTTATTGTTTTCATCGGATTTCTCCTTTCTAGTTGTTACATTCTTTAAATAATCAACATCAATTTTCAAATAATCAACAACAACACTCATAGGTAAATCTCTAGTATAAATTTCATTATTTGATTGTTCTCTAATTTGATTTCTAATCTTTAAAACTGAACTTCTACTTAATCCTGTCAATTTCATTAAATCATTAATATCACACCATGTTTTAGATATTAATCTTAGTGTTTCTTCTGCATTCATTTAATCTACCTCTCTTTCTTTTTTTGATGGTTTTAGTGTTACCAACAACTCCCTTTAAGGATGTATATATAGTTACTAGCCATATATGTAACGAAGATTTTAGTTAATCTACAACTCTCGTGCCAATAGAGATATATTTACCTTGCATTTGTTTAACGAGTCGGCATATATCGGTGATTTCCAACTCTATTTAATTGTCAAAGAACTATTAAGGTTGTAAAAACATTAAAATTGCAACCTTTAAGTTAATGATAAGCTATTAAAAATTATTTGTCAATAGAAAAGTTGCAAAAAAAGATAAAAAATAACTAAAAAGTTGTAAAAAGAATTAAAATGTGTTATATTTATATTGCGAAAGGAGTTTTATTCGTATGAAAGACAATAATGAAACTGTTGGACAAATGATTGCTAGAGCAAGAGAAGAAAAAAATTTATCTAAAAGAGAACTTGCTAGAATTGCCAAAATAAGTGATACAGAACTTGCTAGAATTGAATCAGGAGAAAGAGAAATACCAAATCCTAAAACATTAAGAAAGATTAGTACACATATAGGAATAAACTACAATGATTTAATGTATGCAGCAGGATTAGGTTTTCAAGTAACTTCTTTAAATCCATTTTTAATTAACTATTATGAACATTTAAAAGGAGATCAAATTGTGGATGCCATTTTAAATACTTCATCAATGATTAAGAACTGGGAAGAACTAGTTGCCAACTTTAAAGAAAGACTAGAGAAAGAAAAACTAACTGATTCAGAAAGAGAGGTAATCTCACAAACAATCGAAGATACCGAGTATCAAATTGAAACAGCAAAAGAAATTGTTAATGTTTTAAATAGTGCAAGAAGAAAGGAGGCAGTTGAAAATGATAAAAAGAAACAAAAGGATTAGTATAGGTGCTTTGTTAGTAAATTTGATTTTATTATTATTAGCTATTTTATGTGCTACTTTAAAAAATAATATTTTCTATGCTTGGTATTGGATTTTAGTTACTTTAATGTTACTTTTTGAGGTGTTATATGTAATGATTTGGAGTAAAGTTGGAAGAAATATTGACAAACATAAGTCAAATACTATTAATAGATCATTTAATGATATAACAGCAGTATCTATTGTTTTAAGTGGTTTATTATATTTAACAGTAATATTCTGTGAGTTCTTCAATGAAAGCATAAAGACTAATTTATATGTTATATGGATTATGTATGTTTTAATGAGTGTTGCAGTATTATTCAATTATTTAGCTGTATATAATGCCAATAAAGAAACAAAAGAACTTGTTGAAAAAACATTTAATAAGAAAAATGACAGGAATGACAGGAAAAATTAGGAGTACCCCTCCCAAAAATTACTGTCATGCTGTCATAGACATTTTAAAAGGAGCATAAAATTGCTCCTTTTTGCATATATAATTTAACATTTGTATATTATTTTTATATTTGAATATACTATCACTATGATATAGTGAGTTTGGGCTATTTTCCTTAATTTACTGATAAAATTTATATGGTGGTAAATGATGAGACTTAATATGAAAGACTATACCAAAGGCGAGGCTATTAGAATTATACGTGAATGGACTAATCTTACTCAAAAAGACTTTGCTAAACGTATTGGAAAATCAAAGCGAACGATAGAACAATACGAAGCAGGTACAGTCAATTATGGAGTAGAAGTCTTAAAGACCATAGCCAAAGAGTTTGATATAGATATTATAATTGAGAAAAAATAGTTATTTCGTTATTTTGACAATACTATAATAATCTAGCAGAATATCAAATATAGTATTTAATGATTTTTCCATATCTTCTTCACTATATTTTGTCTGTAAAGAAGAAAGAGATTTTAACAAAGTGGTAGATTCTTTATCACTTTGTTTATTTTTTATATCGCTATTAACAATTTTAAAACAATCTTCTATTAAATCTTTCTTTGGTTCATTATAACAAAACGATTTGTATATAATAAATTCCATATCATCATTTGTAATGCTTTTTGAAAGATTAACACAAAATTTATCATATAAAGCATTAATTATGTCATCTGCATATGGTGTAAGTTCCTCTAATTTACTTTCGTGAATAATCATTTCAAAGTACCCACCTATGATTGCTAATATTTTAAGATCGATTATTCCTGTTAAATCATTATATGCTTGGTTTACTACTTGATTGATTATGGTTTCCTTATCCATAAATCCTCCTTTCGCAATGTAGTGAAGTCACTACCATATAAGTATAACACATATTCAATTAGTTAGGCATGAAAGGTTGCTTATTTATAAATTTTTTTCTTCTATAATTTTAATTAGGAGAGTGATATTTTGAATCAGTATGCTGATTTTAATGAAAATATTAAGGCTGTTATCTGTCAAAACATCAAAAAATATAGAAATGAAAAAGGTGTAAGATTGATGGATCTTGCTGAAATATTAGATGTTTCAGTTAACCATTTAAAACGTATTGAGTCGGCGAACGATAGAAATAATATATCACTTATGACTTTATATAAGATTTCTATAATATTAGGTGTTAGAATAGATAAGTTTTTTGAAGAATAAGAGTAGAATCAATTTAGATTTTGCTTTTTTAATGCTATAATTAATGTATTATTATTTAACTAAACTAATAGTCGAGAAAACATTAATATTTTTTATAGTATAATGGAATTGAGGTGAGATATTATGGATAATAATAAAATAGGACAATACATTGCATCTCTTAGAAAAGAAAAAAAGTTAACCCAACAACAACTTGGTGATAAACTATTTGTAACTGATAAAGCAGTTAGTAAATGGGAACGAGGATTAAGTCTGCCAGATATTACTATTCTTGAAAAGTTAGCAGATGAGTTAGATACAGATATTTATAGCATTTTACAAGTAGAAAAAAAGAATAATATAGATATTGATAAAATATTAAATGAAGAAAGAATAAAAATTAAAAAACAAGTAAACAAGAAAATAATGATATTTGTGTTACCAATTATTTTTGTTAGTTGTATTGGATTGTTTAAACTTATGCCTTTTGGATACAATATTGAACATACCAGATATACTCACACTGAAAATAAAATAATTAATCTAGGAGTTCCTAAATTTTCGTTTTTAATGAAAAATAATGAAAATAGTTATTCCTATAAAAATTTTAGAGGTAGAAGTGTTTTAAAAAGTGAGTTGAAAAGTTATGTAAATACTTTAGAACATATTTCTTGTAACAATACCACATATTTTTATGATTCTGATGCAAATGTTACTATTATTGATTATGATGTTAAAGGAAACATAATTTACAGCACCATATCCTATAATATTAGAAATGGAAACTATTGTAATGAGTGGCAAATAAAAGAATATTCTAAAAGATTAGGAACATTAAATACATTTCGTACTTTATATACTGAAGATTCAAATTTAGCAATATACTTTCTTCCTAGTTTAAAAATAAGTGATAATAAAAATGAATGGATTGCTACTTTAGATATTTATTATAATGATGAAAAAACAAAAAAGGTAATTGAAAAATCATCTGGAACTTTTGAAATAATAAATAATGAACTTATCTATTATAGGAATAAAATTATAGATCATGAAAGTAGTATAGAAATTCCAAATGTATCAACATTTGTTATAAAAGAACAAAAATTAATATTAAAGGAAAATTATCTCAAAGATTATGAAAAGGGTATTACTTTAAAATAAGGTGATTGATTATGAGAAAAATATTTAATAAAATAAAAAGAAATATACTTATTTATGATTTAATTTTTGTAGTTATTAATATACTAATTAATTTTATATTATATCTAATGAATGTGAGATTTAGACTATGGGCTATTATTCTTATAATTTTAATATCTATTATTGGATTTGTTGTTGGTATATTTCAACAGATATATCTATCTTCTGATAATAAAAATAGAACTATAATTTTATCATTGCTAGGAACTATACCTATAATTATACTTATTTTAATTTCTTTACCTATTGTAGGTTTTATTGCAATTTTTAGTTATAAACCTGAACATACAACTACTTTAGACAATAAGAAGTATGTAGCAGTAGTTTCTTCTTTTCTGAATGTTGATGTAGATTATTATGATTATTATGGATTTCTTTTAATGGGTACAAAAGTAAAAGTACATGGATATTTTGGTAAAGGAGGATATGATCCATTTACTAATCCAAATATTTCAGATGGTGTAGAATATACATACTATGATGATAATGGAAAAGTAAAATCAAAAAGAACTGAAACTTTTATTAAAGATAAAGATGGAAAAGTCATAGATAAAAATAATTATAATATTGATATTGATAAAAATAATAATTTTGATGATAGTGATAATTATGTATTACCAGAAAATGAAGAAGTTTTATATGAAAGAAAATTTAATAAAACAATATTACGATTTGGCAAAGTTGATAATGTTTTAGGTCAAAATATGTTAGTTCATGTTTTGCGAAGTAAAGACAATGGTAAAAATTTTTATGTTGTATCTGATGATGTAATTCAAGTTAGCAATGAAGCAAAATTTGTTTTCTTAAATGAAAACTTAGGATTTGCTGTTTCTACTGGTAAGATTTACTTGGATAATAGTAAGGTTGGATTATATACTACAAATGATAGTGGTAAAACTTTTATACCTGCTAAGTTTAATTATACTAATAATAATGTTGAATATATAAATATAGAAGAAATTCCTTACTATGATAATAATATTTTAAAGATAAAATGTTCAGTATATCAAATTAATTCAAATAAAGATGGATATGAAGATAAAGAACTTGTATTTATAAGTAATGATAATGGATTAAACTGGATTCTAGAATAGGAGGATTATGAAAAAGAGTTTGCAAAAAACTTTTACTGTGATTTTTATTGTATTAGCTATTATTGGGATAATATTTGTAATTATTGCTATAAAAAAACATGAAAATAAATTATTTGAAGAAAATAGATATGCCAAAATAAAAGATAGCGTAAAAAATGGTGTTGAGTGGAATATTAGTGCTCAATATCCTGGATGCTCTATTTCTAAAGAATTTAAGAATGGAAATGGACCTGGAACATTTTATAATTCTTCGTTTTTATTAAACAATGGATATATAGATAAAAGTGAATTACTTGATATAGACAATGTCTCATATTGTGATGTTTATGTTGATATTAATACCTATTTTGAAGATCCTTTAGACCATCAAAAGAATTGTGAGATATATTATAAAATATATTTAAAATGTAAAAATTATGAAGATAAAGGATATATTAACTGGGGTTAGAAATTACTACCTCAAGAAAAATAACCCTAATAACCAAATAATTGGCTACTAGGGTTTTACTTTGTCTATTTATTCATTAATGAATAACAATAATCATAAATATATAAGTGATTATTAATTTCTTTATTTATGAATTTATCTTTAAAGTCAGTTTCATAAATATTAAATAGCATCTCAATAGAAAATTTCTTTTTTTCTATTGAGTCAAGCTCTAAATACTTGGCTGAAAGAAATAGCAAATGCTTATATTTAGCAAAATTAACAATAGTTTTACTATAACTTGGATCTAACTTATTTAATATTTCTTTTAATAGAATAATCATATCCTTAATATTAAAGTTAATATCAAAATTTTTGTTTTCTAATAAGTATATTGCTAGTCTAATTTTATCAATATTCTTTAAATTATCAAACACATCTAATAAATCAATTACTTTCTTTGTATTACTATCTAACAACATATTTTACCTCTTATCTTTCTATATTTTGATTATAAGTTCCTTACTTAATTACTGCCTGTGTCTATACTGCATTCATACAACTCTTTGACGCATTCCTCCTGAAAGTTCATGGGGATATTTGTCCATAAATTCTTCTAATTTGTATTTTTGAAATAATTTTTTTACATATTCTTTGTTTTCATTAGTATCATTTTTTTGAATTTTTAGACCTAATAAAGCGTTTTGATAAATTGTTAACCAAGGAAATAAAGCATCATTTTGTAGCATATAACCAATTTTAGGATTTTCTTTGTTAAATAAATAAAAACCTGATGATGCTTGATCTATTCCGGATAAGATGCTTAATAATGATGATTTGCCACAGCCACTTGAACCTATTAATGTTAATATTTCCCCTTGATAAACATCTAAAGAAATATCTTTAATGGCTTCAATTTCTTCTTTATCGGTGACATAATTTTTTTTAATGTTAGTTATTTTTAATAAACTATTCATTTGTTAAATTGTTAATTAATTCATTATATGGAACGTAGTCATCTAATAAATCGTTTTCAATCATTAGTGTTTCAAGATTTTTAAAGTATTCTTCGCCAATGTAAGTTGTATCAAACCATGAATCACTATCTTTGTATCTTTTTACAATTGTTTCTAAATCTTCAATTTTTGTGTCAGTAAATTGTGGGGCAATTGCTTCTGCTATTGTTAAAGCATCATTTTCCTTGACAAATGTGATTCCTTTATTTAAAGCGTTATTAAATTTTTTTAATATTTCTTCGTTTTCATTTATATAACTTTTGCGAGCATAAAAGGCTGTATAAGGCATTTCTCCTGAAAGTTCACCTATTGAGGCAACTACGTGACCATAGCCTTCTTTTTCTAAAAGAGCTGCATTTGGTTCAAATAGATTAACATAATCACCTGTTCCACCAATAAAAGCTCCTGATAATGAAGCAAAGTCAATTGAATAATTTAAATTAACTTTGGAAATGTCTACGTTAGCGTTTTTTAAAGCATTTAAGAAATTTAGCGCTGGCATTCCGCCTTTTCTTCCAACAAGAACTTCTTTTCCTTCTAGATCTTGCCAATTAAAATTTTCATTTTTACTAATTATAAATTGTCCATCTCTTTTAGTTAATCCGGCAAATGTTACTAAATAATCTTCTTCTTTTCCTTCATAAACATAAATTGCACTTTCTGGTCCAGCAAAGCCAATTTGAACATCATTTGATAAAACAGCGGCTGCAACTTTGTCTGCACCTGGTGTTAAAATTAATTCTATTTCAAGTCCTTCATCTTTGAAATAGCCATTTTCAATTGCAACATAAAGTGGGGCGTAAAAAGCACTGTGAGTTACTTCAGCTACATTTAATTTAGTTGTAGTAGAATCATTATTATCATTTTTTAATATTTGATATGTTACAATCATAGCTACAATTAAAATTATGCCAATAATTGTAGCAATTATTTTCTTTTTCAAACAAATTCCTCCTTTTTGTTCCATGGTAGTTTATGCTTATATTTAGATAAAGTTTCTAAAGTATATGTAAGTCAAGCTTTACATTGTTTACGTTATTTTACATTTTAATTTCCTTTTTAAAGTGTAAACTTTTAATAAAATGGTTAAATATAGCCAAATTTTCTGTCAAGTCTTTTTTGCTAAAAAATAGTTTACAAAAAAAGTTTAATTTGCTATAATAATTTCAGAATAAAGGGAGTGTGGCTAACATGACAGTAAATACAGAAGTACTATTAGATAAATTATATAATTTAAGAGGTTCAGATAGTAGCATTTTAAAAGAGATGGATCGTCAAAAAAATAAGGCTGAACAAACAAGAGATAGAACTACTTCAGAAAAAGCTAAGTTGCAAAAAGATATTGAATCTTTAAAAAAACAAAGAGAAGAATTGGAAGATCAAGGAGAAAAATTCAAAGAAGTATTGCAAGGAATTCATCGTGAAGACTATGCTACTGTACTAGATAGATTAAGAATTGATTTTGATCCAAAAAATTTATTAGATAAATTAGAAAAAAATCTTCCTCGTACAATTGATAATGTTGAAAGAGATACAAAAAGAGCTGAAGATGAACTTGTTAAAATAGAAGAGGAAATGAATACAGCTATTACAACTATTGAAGAGTTAGGTATTAGAAAAGATGCTGCTTTAGCTAATCAACAAAAATTAAATGAATGCTTTGAATTAGCTTTAGAAGGTCATATTAATATAACAAGAGATTCTATTACGGATTTAGTAAAAGAATTTGGCTTTAATGAAGAAGAACAAAGAGAAACAGCAAAAATATTGATGTTCCCAGAGGATGCTTTATTTGCTTATGATGCTAAAGTTAAAGCTAAAGAAAAAGCTGGAAAAAGTATTTCTGAAGTAATACATGAAGCTAAATCAATTAGCTCTGAAGAAGATAATGATAGTAGTTCTGAAAAAATAAATTATGAATATTCAAATGATAATAATGTTCAAGAAGAAAGCTATAATCATGAAGATGATACTAAAAATACGGTAATTGATACTTTAAAAGATTGTGGAATTGATTATTTAGATTTTTCAAGTGAAGAGATAGATGATTTAATTAGTAATTTTGATGAACAAATTGTTAGAGATAATATTGAATTTATGAAATCAAAAAATATATCTTTAGATGTATTTATTCATCATATAAAAATGATGTATGATAAAGAACTTAGAAAGAAAATTGAATTATTATTAAGTGTTGGTAAAGAAGCAATAGATATTTATTTAAATCCAAATGTATTGATTAAATATTCTTATGAGCAATTAAATAGAGTTATATCTACAATTGTAGCTAACGGAATGGACCCTAAGGAAATTCCATTAATGGCTTATTAAAGGAGGCAATTTTTATGGATAATGTAATAAAACTTATAAGAAACAATAATCAATGTACTCAAACACAAATTTCAATAGCAAGTATTGATGCTTCTTTAGCTAATAATGATTTTGATATTGTTAACTTTTGCCAAGAAAAAGGCATAGATAATTCTAATTTGATAACTACGGCTCGTTTGTTACAAGTTGCTGATTATTTAAATGATTTTTGGGAAGATAATAAAGAAAATGCTGATGAATTAAGAAATCCTGATACTTTATATAAAAGAGTTGTTCGTTATATAAAAAACGTAAGGAGGAATTAAAATGGTGTTTTTAGAAAAATTTAATTTTAGTAGAGATGAAATTTCTGAATTCGAAAATAATACAGCTGATGTAATGATTGATGCATTAGAAAAAGAAAGAAAATTAGTTTTGGCTAATGGCGAATATTTAATGGATTTGGGTGTTACAAATTTTAAAGAAATATTTAAAAATTATTATGAATTATTCTTATTAGATCACAGTAATTTTATTAATATTTTTAATAAGTATGATCGTAGTGATTTAATAGAAAAATTAGCAAAAAATGTTGCTATTGTAGAATATTTATAGTTTAAGATGTGTGAGTTATTGAATATATTTAAAATTTATGTTACGATTTTAATGTAATATAAATTTTTTTGTGCACAAATACAAGTTATATATTACAATTTTATTTACTTGGTCAAAGCAAGTAAGTATTTAGAATAGATCCCGTTAGAGAGATACTATTCTTTTTTTTGGCATAAATATATGGTATAATTTGTTATGAAAGGGCTGATAACATGAAAATTTATAATACTTTAACGCATAGTGTAGATGAATTTATTCCGCATGAAGCTGGAAAAGTTAAAATGTATACATGTGGGCCTACTGTTTATAATTATGCTCACATTGGTAATTTAAGAACTTATATTTTCGAAGATATTTTGGAAAAAACATTAAAATATCTTGGTTATGAGGTTAAGCGTTGTATGAATATTACTGATGTTGGACATTTAACTAGTGATTCTGATTCAGGGGAAGATAAAATGCTTAAAGGAGCTAAAAAGGAACATAAAACTGTTTTAGAAATTGCTAAATTTTATACGGATGCTTTTAAATGCGATACGGAAAAACTAAATATTAAATGGCCTGAAATTGTATCTCCTGCAACAAAGAATATTGAAATGTATTTTAAAATAATTAATAAATTGTTAGAAAAAAATTTAGCTTATGTAAGCGGAGGTAATGTTTATTTTGATACTTCAAAGTTGGATGATTACTATCAATTAACTAATCATAAAATTGATGAAATGGTTGTTGGAGTACGAGAAGGAGTCTTGGAAGACGACAACAAAAAAAATCAAGCAGATTTTGTTTTATGGTTTACAAAGTCTAAATTTGAAGATCAAGAACTTAAATGGGAAAGTCCATGGGGTTTGGGTTATCCTGGTTGGCATATTGAATGTTCTGGTATAGCTATTGCTAATTTAGGAGAATATTTAGATATTCATTGTGGCGCTGTAGATAATATTTTTCCACATCATACTAATGAGATTGCTCAAAGTGAGGGATACTTAGGTCATAAATGGTGTAATTATTGGGTTCACGGTGAACATTTGAATGATGCTAGTGGTAAGATGAGTAAAAGTAAAGGAGAATTTTTGACAGTTTCTTTATTAGAAGAAAAAGGATATGATCCATTAGCTTATCGTTATTTATGCTTAACAAGTCATTATCGGAAACAGTTAACATTTAGTTATGATATTTTAGATAATGCTATGCAAAGTTATAATAAATTAAAAAATAAGGTTATGAATTTAAAACATAGTGAAACAATTAATAAGCAAGTTTTTGACGAATACGATGCAAAATTTAAAGCATATATAGCAGATGATTTAAATGTGGCTAATGCCTTATCTTTAGTTTATGATTTACTAAAAAGTGATGTTGATGATTCAACTAAATATGCTTTAATAAAAAATTGGGATAAAGTATTTTCTTTAAATCTTACTATAAAAAAAGATATTGACTCTGATTTAGAAAAATATATTCTCCAAAAAATTGAAGAAAGAAATGTTGCTAAACAAAATAAAGATTATGAAACTGCTGATAAAATTCGTGATGAATTGCTAGCTAAAAACATTATTTTGAAAGATACAAGAGAAGGAACAATTTATCAGATTAATTAAAAAGTCTATTTTATTTAATGTTTAAAATAATTATTTTGCATTAAATATATTTAGGCTTTTTTTGTTTTTTTCATTTACTTTGGTCTTAGTTTTTGATATGATATGATAGTAAGAATATAAAGAATAAAAGAGAGGTTGATCTTTTATGCAAAAAGATTTAATTAGTAAGATTGATTTATTAGTTGAAATGTCTGGAACTACCAATTCTTTTGAAACATTGAATGAAGAATTGATTTTAATTGAGAAAAAAATTGAAAATCAGAAAAGTAAAATTGATATTTTGAAGAAAAATGTAGCTAATAATGATTATGTAAAAGCAAGTGATCGAATTATTGATGAAAATATTAAACTTGGATTAGAAAATAGAATTAAAGCATATGAAGAAGAGCTAGAATCAAAAAAAATGCAAATTTCTCAATTATTAAAAGACGAAGATACAAAGCATGGTATAGTTATTGAAGCCGAAAATGAACTTAATATTTTAACAGAATTTTTAAATTCTTTAGATATGAAATTAAAATCAACAATTAAAGGAAATAAAGAAAATTATGCTTTTTATCAAAAATTAATTAATAAAACACATGAAGATATAGATAAACAAAACGAATTTTTGAAAAAAATAAAGAAAGAATATCAAAATATTTGTAATGAATTAGATCAATTAAATAGAGAACGGGAAAAAATTGAAGAACAATTAGTTAAAGAAAAAGAAAGATTAAATGAAATTGTTGGCTGTTTAGCAAATCCTAATTCTTATGTAAATAAAAATGCTAAAATGAATGATGAAAAAGCAATTGATAAAATGACAGATGAATTAGAAGATATGGAGCATCGAAGACTTGAAATTATTACTGATCCTGCTTTTATTGCTCAAGAAATAAAGAAGTTTTTGCGGGAAGAAGATTTTACAGCAGCATTAGATAAAATAAATGAATTAGTTACAATCGTTTTAACAAAATCTTATATGGATGTTGATAATTCAGAACTAGATGATTTATTAGAAAAAGCAACAGCTAAAAGAGATGCTTTTGCTACTGAAATGGAAAGCAAAGATTATTTGGATAATAGTTTTTCAATTTGTGAAATGCGTCTTGATTATTTAAAGAAAAGAAAACAAGAAATTAGTGATGAAATTAATGATTTAAAAAAGAAAATAGAATCAATTGATTCTAATTTAGTAAAAAAATTAATTGATATTGTTTCAAATATTAAAGATTATAAACAACAATTAGAAGGTAATATAGAAGAATATATAAAAGTTATTAATACAAATAAGGAATTTAAAACTCCAAAAAAGGAAGCTAGTTTACGCGCTGCTTTAAAGAAAAAAGAAGAAGAATTAAGTTTAGTTAAAGAAATATTGTTAGATTTTGAAAAAGATCTAGAAAATACAGTTATTGAGTCTAAAAAATTAGAAGAATTTGAATTAAATGAATTAGAAAGCAAATTAAAAGTAATAGATGATGAAATTAAGACTTTAAATAAAAATCAATTATTTATGACTAAATCAAAGGATATTTTAGCAGCTGAAAAAGATAAAGAAAAATTAAAGAATTTAGATGATGATGTTCAAGCAATAATTAATAGAAAGAAATATAGTCAAAAACCAAATGAAATATTAGATGAATTAGAATTATCACTTGGAACAATAAATAAAAAAGAAGTTAAAGAAGAAGCTAAAAACAATGATTTTGTTAATTTAGAAGATTATCGAATTGATTTAAATAAGGAAAATGAACAACCAAAAGAAGAAGAGAAAGTAGAAGAAACTAAAGAGAAAAGTGTTATTCCTGATTCTATTTCGTTAGAAAAAACTGATAGTGTTGATGATTTTTTGCCTGATATTTCTTTACCAGAAGCTGTTATTGATGAAAAGCCAGTTGTTGAACCTGTTATTGATAAAGATTTAGTTAAATCTTTTGAATCAAAGGAAGAAACAAATAAAGAAGAAAATAAAGATGAAGAATGGTTAAAGGTAATTAAAGTTGAACCAATTAATAATTCAGATTCAGTTGATGAAGTAGAATTTTTAGATACTGATGAGGAAAAAAAGTCAAGTGATGATGATGACGATTATATTAGCTTTAATAATATTTTAGAAGGAGATGATAATATTGAAAATTAATATTAATTCAATTATTACTCTTTCAAATAATGAACAATATATGGTTTTAAATGAAACATTTTATTTAAATAATCATTATTTCTTAGTTATGGGAATAGATTCAAATAAAGATATTATTTCATCAAAAGTTGCTATATTTAAAGAAAAAATACAGGATAATGATGTTTTCGTTTCTAAAGTTCAGGATTCTAAGTTAATTATAGAATTAACAAAATTATTAAAAAGTCAATTATAAAAATATAATTGGCTTTTTTGTAAAGTTGACTTTAAAAATTTTACTTTTTAGGAAAAATATTGTATACTTTTTTTGTAAGGAGGAATAATTTATGGAATTAAAAGGAAGTAAAACAGAAGCTAACTTAATGGCAGCTTTTGCTGGTGAAAGTCAAGCTCATACAAAATATAAATATTATGCTTCAAAAGCAAAAAAGGATGGTTATGAACAAATAGCTTCTATTTTTGAAGAAACATCTAATAACGAAAAAGAACATGCAAAACTTTGGTTTAAAGCATTACATGGCGGAGATGTTCCTGATACTTTAACTAATTTAAAGGATGCCGCTAATGGTGAAAATTATGAATGGACAGATATGTACAAACATTTTGCTGAAGTTGCTCGTGAGGAAGGTTTTAATGATATAGCATATTTATTTGAAGAAGTTGCTAAAATTGAAAAAACTCATGAAGAACGTTATTTAAAATTGGTTGGAAATATTGAAGATAATTTAGTTTTCCAAAGAGGAGAAGAAAAAGTTTGGATCTGCCGTAATTGCGGACATATACATGTAGGCAATAATGCACCAGCTGTTTGTCCCGTTTGTAAACATCCACAAAGCTTTATGGAAATTAAAGCAGAAAATTATTAGGAAGTATGGAAATACTTTCTTTTTTTTGATATAATTTTATTAGAATTGAGGGATAAATAATGATTAAACTTAATGATTTGCAAAAAAAAGTATTGATTATTGGAATTGCTATTTTATTAGTTGTTATAATTGGTGGAGGAATTTTGATTTTTGGTAATTCTAAAAAATTGAAAGAAAATAATCCGACAGTTGATAATCAACCAATTGAAAAAATAAATCCAGAACAAGCAGAAGATATGTATGGTACATTAACAAGTGAATGTCAAGGTGCACTAGTTTGGAATTTAGCCGTTGGTGAAAAAATTACGATCGATAATTTGGCAGATTCTAATGCTTGTCATAATGATAATTATTATTCTAAAATGATAGGATATACTTATAATGATGTTGGAGTAGTTTTACATGTTAATGTTTTAAAAAGAGTTGAAAATAATTTATATAAAATTGATGATACTTTTGTTTCTACTTATAGTGACGAGACGATTAATGAATCACTAGATTTTGGAACTACTTATGAATATGTGTTTGTTAAAGTTAATGATGTTTATCAACTTAATTCGGTTAATTTAATGCCTGTTGTTGAATAGTTTATTTATAAAAATTATAAACTTCCAGTTAATTAGATATTGACATGGGGGGGGGGTTATTGTGATAAAATTACTATAGCGAAGCTATGGTAATTTTTTTTATGAAAAGAGTGGTAAAATGAAGCTAGAAAAATATAAGAAAAAAAATTTAAAAAAAACAGGAATCATAATTTTTACAATAACTTGTATTTTATTAATAACGGGAGTATTTTTATATACATCATTTGCTTCTTTTCAAACAAATGATGAATTTAATATTATAAATGGCAATGTTCAGGATTTAGGAGATATTTATTTTGCCTATTATATAGATAATCAAATATCATTAACAGCACCAGAAAAAGGAAGTCAATATGTGTTTGATCAAGAAAATAGTAATTGTACTAATGGGTCAGAGGTTAGATGGAATTACGAAGAATGGGCCGCTGTTGTAAATAACATATCAACAGTAAAAACTAAGTGTTATTTAAAATTTAAAAAGGAATATAATGAAACTGCCCTAAATGGAGCTTATCCTGTATTAGAAGATCCATTAGTACCAATAACGATAGATAGTGCTGGAACAGTAAAAAAAGCTGATTTAGGTAGTGAATGGTATAACTATGAAAAAAAGAACTGGGCGAATGCAATTATTTTAAAAGACGAAAGTACAGCAAATGATTATACTGTTGGCTCAATAATACCAGAGGACGCAATCGAAAGTTATTTTGTCTGGATACCAAGATATAAATATAAAATTTTTGATGATGGAAATTACACTAACTTAACAACAATTGAAAATGCAGTTCAAACAATAGAAGTGGTTTTTGAAAATAAAGATACGCCAATTAGTAGTGGAACAACTACAGGTAATTGGTTAACTCACCCAGCATTTACAGCCTTTAATACAAATGGAATGTGGGTTGGAAAATTTGAACCAAGTCGAAATGGGGGAAGTAGAGACAACATAAGAAATGGAGATGCAGTCCAAATTAAACCAAATGTAGTATCATGGCGAAGTATTCAAGTAGCTAATGCATTTTATACAAGTTATGATTATAAAAGAAATTTAGAAAGTCATATGATGAAGAATACAGAGTGGGGAGCAGTAGCATATTTACAACACAGCACCTATGGCTCTCAAGCAAGTGTCCGAATAAATAATAATTCATCATATATAACCGGATGTGCAGCAAATAATGAACCAACTTGTGGTTATACAGGAACAAATGAAGAATGTAATATTTGGTGTAATGATGGTAGTTGTAATACAGCATATCCAAATAGTGTATTAGCCAGTACAACAAATAATATAACAGGCATCTATGATATGACAGGTGGAGCATGGGAATATGTCATGGGCATAATGTTAGATCAAAGCGGTAAACCAATGAGTGGTAAAAACAGCCTATATAATTCAGGTTTTAATGGAACATTTGGCTGTCCAACATGTGATGAGGATATATCAGGTTTAACATCATTAACAGAAAGTTATGATTATCCAAATTCAAAATATTATGATACATATGCTTATGCTACAGTCGATGAACAATATCAACGAAGAATACTAGGTGATGCAACAGGAGAAATGGGCCCATTTAATAATAAGCAATATTTAACACAAACTAGACAAGTAGGAAGTTGGTACGCTGATGCAGCTTGGTTTGTTTCATCAAGCTATCCGTGGTTTGTTCGTGGATATGTCTATTTCAATGGGTCAGATGCAGGTGTTTTTGCTTTTGGTGATTACGATGGTTCTGTGGTAAGTTACATTAGTTTTCGCGTTGTTTTAATGCCATAATTTTTTTGATATATAATTTAAGTTATTGTTTTATGAATATCTTTTGATAAATTTAATTATTGATTTAGTTTATTTAAAGTGTTAAAATACTTTTAGAAAAACGAAGAAAATGTTATTAGTAGTTTAATTTATTCCTTAAAGAGAGAAAGTATTATTAAGCTGAGAGTACTTTTAAGAAGAATTTTTAAATGAATTTCAAACATTGGAGTTTTAAACGTAATTCTGCGTTAAAGAATAAAGTGCTAGAATCTTCTAGAATTTGGGTGGTACCACGGGTGTAAACTCGTCCCAAAATCTAGAAGTTTTTTTATTTAGGAAGGTGTGAATATGAAAGAAAAAATTGAAGCTTTAAAAAATGGAGCTTTAAAAGAATTAAATAATTTATCTAAAGAAGCTGATGTTTTAAATTGTAAAGCAAAGTATTTGGGTAAAAAAAGTGAATTAAATGATTTATTAGCTTCTTTAAAAAATTTAACTGTTGAAGAAAAAAAGGTAATAGGACCTCTTTTAAATGAAACAAAAAAAGAATTGGAAAATGCTTTTAATAATAAGTTAACGGAAATTAATAATCAAATTAATTATAATTTTGACGAGACTTTACCAGTATGTTCTAAAACTGGATCATTACATCCTGTAACGATTGTGGCTAAAGAAGTAACTGATATTATGAAAAGAATGGGTTTCACTGTTGTAAGTGGCCCTGAAATGGAAACAGAATACTATAACTTTGAAGCTTTAAATGTTCCAAAAAATCATCCTGCCAGAGACATGCAAGATACTTATTATTTGGATAATGGGTTGCTTTTAAGAACTCAAACATCATCAAATCAAGTACATGCTATGCAAAAGTATGGTGCTCCATTAAAAGTTTGTTCACCAGGTAGGGTATTTCGTAATGAAGACATAGATGCAAATCATGAAAATACTTTCTTTCAAATTGAGGGAATGGTAATAGATGAAAACATTTCTGTTTCTAACTTAGTTTATGTTATGCGTAGTTTGCTTCGTGAAATATTTCATCAAGATGTAAAAGTAAGATTACGTCCAGGATATTTCCCTTTTACGGAACCTAGTTTTGAGTTAGATTGCTCTTGTTTAATATGTGGGGGAAAAGGTTGTCCTACTTGCAAAAATTCAGGTTGGTTAGAACTTTGTCCAGGCGGAATGATACATCCTAATGTTTTAAAAGAAAGTAATATTGATACAGATAAGTATACAGGTTTTGCGTTTGGTTTAGGTCTTACTAGACTTGCAATGATGAAATATAAAATTAATGATATTCGCGTATTAAATAATGGTGATGTACGAGAATTAGGACAATTTGGAATAGAATAGGAGGAAAAAATATGTTAATATCTTGCAATAGACTAAAAAAATATATAAAAGATAGTAATACTATTGATTGGTTAAAAATATGGGATATTTTTACAATTAGAACTGCTGAAGTTGAAAATGTTACAACTAGAGGTAATGATCTGGATAATGTTGTAACTGCAAAAATTATAGAATGTAAAAAACATCCAGAAAGTAATAAATTATCTCTTTTAAAAGTTAGTGATGGCACTAAGGAATATAATATAGTTTGTGGTGCACCAAATGTACGAGTTGGACTAATCGGAGCTTTAGTTCGTGATGGTGGAATGGTAAGTGGTTTTAAAATTAAAACTCGTAATTTAGCAGGATATCCTTCAGAAGGAATGATGTGTGCTGTTGATGAATTAGGAATAGGAACTGATCATGAAGGTATTTTAGAACTACCAAGTGATACTCCTATCGGAGTTGATTTTAAAACTTTATATCCAGTTGAAGATATTATAGTAGAAATTGATAATAAGAGTTTGACTAATCGCCCAGATTTATGGGGACATTATGGAATTGCAAGAGAAATTTGCGCGATTACGAACCATGAGTTATTACCATTAGATTTATTAGAGATTGAAAATAATCAAAATGATTTAGATATAACCTTAGATACTGATTTATGTAGTAGATACTGTGGAATAAAAATTGATAATTTAGTTAATAACAAAACTCCTTTAGATATGCAAATATTTTTACATTATACAGGAATGCGTTCATTAAATTTATTAGTTGATGTTACTAATTATTTAATGCTTGAACTTGGTCAACCAATGCATGCTTTTGATGCAAGAGTGGTTAAAAACATTTGTGTTAAACTTGCTAAAGATAATGATAAATTTACAACGCTTGATGGTGTTGAAAGAACTTTGAATAAAGATACTTTAATGATTACTAATGGTGAAGAATATTTTGGTATTGCTGGTATTATGGGTGGTTTAGATAGTGAAATTTTACCAGATACAAAAAATATTTTTGTAGAATCAGCATGTTTTGATGCTGGAAGCGTTAGAAAAAGCGCTGTTAGTTTAGGATTAAGAACAGAAGCTAGTGCTCGTTATGAAAAAAGTTTAGATCCTAATATGTGTGATGTAGCTATTAAAAGGTTAGCTTATTTATTAAAAAAAGAAAATCCGGATATGAAAATTGCTTCTAATTTAACAAGTATATATTCAAATCCTTTAAAAGAAAAAGAAGTTATTTTAAAGAAAAGTAAGTTACAAGCATATACATCTTTAAATTTAACTGATGAAGAAGTTACAAAGTCATTAGAGTCATTAGATTTTAAAGTTACAGCATTGGATGATGCTTATAAAGTTATAGTTCCGACTTTTAGAGCAACAAAAGATATTTCAATGGATGCTGATATAATTGAAGAAATAGTTAGATTATATGGTTATGAAAATATTAAAGAGATACCTTTAAAATTAGAACTTACTGGTAAAGAAGAAGATACAGTTTGGAATTTAGAATATGATGTTAAAAGATATTTAGCAACTCGTTATTCTTTAAATGAAGTAAATTCGTATTTATGGTATGATTCAGCTTTTTTGAGAGAATGTGGAATTGTTAAAGAAGGTGTTAAATTACTTGGTAAAAATGAAAATAATATTTTAAGAGATGATTTAACACTAAGCTTGTTACCAATAGTAAAAAATAACTTAAAGAATGTTTCTGAAGTAGGTATATTTGAAATAGGAACTGTTATCATTAATAATGAAAATAAAAGAGAATTAAGTATTATATTAGCTAATGATGAAAATAAAATGGAATCTATTTATGAAGAAGCTAAAAAAATAATTATTTCTTTAGTTAAATCTTTAAAACATAAAAAAGTTGAATTTAAAAAAGGATTTAAAGATAATTATTATGATAATAATTTATGTTATGAAATTTTTGTTGATCGTAAATTATTAGGATATTTAGAAGTATTTAATGGTATCTGTACAAGATATGTAGGAAAGAAAAAAGTAGTGGTAGCTATTTCAATTGATTTTGATTTATTTTATGAAATAAAACCAAATGAAGTTATGTATGAAGCTATTAGTAAATATCCTAGTGTAACTTTAGATTATACAATTTTAACTAATAAAGATTATAAATTTGAAGATCTTTTAAAAGTGTTAAAACCTTTTAATAATAAGTATATTAAAGATTATCAATTAGTTGGTACTTTTGAAGATGAAAAAAATAAAAAGTATACTATTAGATATATTTTAGGTAGTGATGAAAAAACTCTTGAAAGTAAAGAACTTGAAAAATTTAAAGAAAAATTTATGGAACATATTAGTAAAAATGGCTTAGAGATTTTATCCTAAGTCTTTTTAATTGAAAAATTAGTTTATTTCTTTTATAATATTGTTAGAATAGTGAGGCAAAATAATGAAAGAAAAAAGGATGTATGTAGTACTAGTTTCAGCAATAGTAATAATGATTTCAATAGTTTATAATGGAACATATTCATATTTTGTATCAAGAGTAGAAGGAACAGGAAATCAAGAAAATAATCAATCAAGTGCAATAACAGAAGATTTACAAAACATAATAATAAAAGAAGATACAAATATAGCTGATGGAAGTTTAATACCCGGAAAGAGTTCAACATATTCATTTACAGTAGAAAATCCCAAAGATATGAAAATATGCTATGATTTAATATGGAGTGAAGTAACCAATACGTTTGTAAATAAAAAAGATTTAAAAATAAAACTAGAAAAAGAAG
>CALVWG010000110.1 GCA_944364655.1 uncultured Bacilli bacterium
TATAATGGTAAGCAGTGGTGAATTGTGGAAGAAAGTGGGGGATTATTTATGTTCATGGGTGAATATCATCATAACATTGATGAAAAAGGCCGAATTGTAATTCCTACAAAATTTAGAGAAATTTTAGCTGATAATTTTATTGTAACTAGAGGTATTGAAAAATGCTTATATGTTTACGCTAAAAAAGATTGGGATAAATTAGTTGATAAATTAAACACTTTACCTTTTACAAAAAAAGATGCTCGTAATTTTATTCGTAGTTTCTTCTCTGGTGCCACTGAATGTGAGTTCGACCGTCAAGGAAGAACTTGTATAGCCTCCCCATTAATCGTTTACGCCGGTTTAACTAAAGAATGTATAATAATCGGCGCAAATGATCGCATTGAAATTTGGGATGCAGCAGCTTGGAATACACTTTTAAATGAAAATGAAGAGAAATTAAGTGACATTGCTGAAAATTTGTTTGGAGATATAGAATGATGAAACATTATTCAGTTTTAAAAGAAGAAGCAATTAATGCTTTAAATATTCAAGATGATGGAATTTATGTTGATGCAACTTTGGGTTATGCTGGAGATTCGATAGAAATATTAAAAAGAATAAAAAGGGGAAAATTATTCGCTTTCGATCGAGATGAAGATGCTATAACTTATTCCAAACAAGTTTTAAAGAAAATTGGCAATAATTTTGAAATTATTCATAGTGATTTTGTCCATATTGAAGAAAAGTTAGCTGAATTTGGCATTAATAAAGTTGATGGCATTCTATTTGATTTAGGAGTTTCATCACCACAGCTTGATGAAAATCGTGGCTTTTCTTTCATGCGAGATGAAGAATTAGATATGCGGATGGACAAAAGTGAAAAAGTAACAGCTAAAGATATAGTAAACGAATATTCTTATGAAGAATTAAAAAATATTTTCTTTAAATATGGTGAAGAAAAAAGAAGTCCATTTATTGCTAAAAAAATTGTTGAAAAACGTAAAGAACAAAAAATAACTAGAACTAAAGAACTTTGCAATATTATTTTAGAAGCAGTTGGAGCAAAATACTTTTATAATTCACACCCTGAACGAAATATTTTTCAAGCAATTAGAATTGCCGTTAATCAAGAACTTAATGATTTAGAAGAAGTATTACCTAAAGCAATTGATCTATTAAAACCAAATGGTCGTTTAGTTGTTATAACTTTTCATTCTTTAGAAGATCGTATTGTTAAGCAAACTTTTAAAAAATTTAGTGAAATAGATAAAGTTGTTAGTGGACTACCAAATATTCCGCTAGAATATCAGCCTAAGATTAAATTAGTTAATAAAAAGCCTATTTTACCAAGTGATAAAGAGCTTAGTGAAAATACAAGAAGTGCAAGCGCTAAATTAAGAATAGCAGAAAGGATATGATAATATGCTTAAAACTCATAAAAGAGTAACAATGTTAAAAGGTGAAAAATTTATGTATATATTGATTATTTTCGCTTTGATTGCCTTTCCAATAGGCACTGTGTTTACAAAAGCCGTTTTATCAGAAACTAATATATCTTTAGAGCAAATGAAAGCAAAAATTGATACTCAAGAAGGAATAAATGAATCTTTAAGCATGCAAGTTGATGAGCTAGCTTCTTTGGATAAAATTCAAGAAGTTGCATCTGATAAAGGTTTGACTTATAATAATAATAACATTAAAAGTGTAAATGAATAGTTATAAGGAGCGTTAATGAAAAAAAAGATCAATCGAAAAAGAAACACTATAAATTTAAATTTGAAACTAACATTATTCATTGTTGGTCTTTTTTTCTGTGTAATAATTGTAAAATTAACATTTGTCGTAGTTAGTAGTAATGTTGACGGTATTGATTTGACAAAATTTGCTGAAAACAGAAACACTACCAAAGAAACTTTGTATGCTAATCGTGGGATAATTTATGATGTTAATGGAAAACCTTTAGCTAAAAATGCCAATTCTTATAAAATCATTGCTATTTTATCGTCATCTAGAACTACTGATATTAATAATCCACAGCATGTCGTTGATAAAGAACTTACAGCTACTAAACTTTGTGAAGTTTTAGCAAGTGAGGAAACAAGACAAAATTGTACTGATACTTTAAAAGGGTATTTTTCTCAAGATTTATATCAAGTAGAACTTGGTAACTGGGGAAGAATTACCGAAGATGAAAAGCAAGCTATAATGGCACTTGATTTGCCAGGAATAGAGTTTGAAACTTTAGCCAAAAAAAGACAATATATTAATTCTTCTTGGGCATCTTATATTTTGGGATATGCTAGAAGTAATGATGAAGGTGAAATTGTCGGTGAAATGGGCATCGAATCTTATTTTAATGACGAATTAAAAGGTAAAAATGGTTATGTTGAATATCAACAAGATGCTTATGGTTATAAAATGGCTACAAGTGAAGAAATAAGAGAAGATGCTGTTTCAGGATCAGATATATATCTAACATTAGATAGTGATATTCAAAATGTTTTAGAAAATGCTATTGCTGCTTTTTCCAAAGACAAAACTCTTGACTGGGCTATGTTTACGATAATGGACGCTGAGACAGGCGCAATTGTAGGAAGTGCATCAAATCCAAATTTTAACCCAAATACTTTAGAAGGACTAGACAATTATTTAAATCCGTTAGTCGGCTACCAATATGAGCCTGGTAGTACTATGAAAATTTTTTCTTGGTTAGCTGCGATGGAAAACGGTATTTATAATGGTGAAGATACATATCAATCTGGAACAATTACATTGAGTGATGGTGGTACCGTAATAAAAGATTTTAATAACGTTGGTTGGGGAACAATTAATTATGATACCGGTTTTGCTTATTCTTCCAATGTTGCTGCAACCAATTTGGCTTTAAAATTAGGTTCAGCAAAACTTAATGATTACTACAATTTATGTGGCTTTGGTGATGACACAGGAATAACACTTCCTGGCGAAGCTGAAGGAGTAGTTGACATAACTTACGAATCAGAGCTTGCAAATGCTTCATTTGGCCAAGGTATTTTAGTAACGCCAGTCCAACTTTTACAAGCTATGAGTGCTATTGCTAATGATGGCGTGATGGTAAAACCTTATATTGTCGATAAAATTGTAGACAGTAAAGGAAATGTAACTATGAAATCTGAAAGAACAGAAGTTGGTAAAATAGCTAGCTCAGAATCAATCAATAAAATGAAACAATTATTATATAATGTTGTTTATAATAGTTTTGATTACAATAAAGGTTATGCTCCTGAAAATGTCACAATTGCTGGTAAAACAGGAACAGCTCAAATTGCTAGTAATTCAGGTGGATATTTAACAGGAGAATATGATTACATAAAGTCTTTTTTAGGAATGTTTCCTTATGAAAAACCAAAATATATTTTTTACTTTGCTACAAAACGTTATGTTGGTTCTAGTAACGAAATATACAATATCGTTTCTAATACTATTAAAGAAGTTGCCAATATTGTTGATGTTACTGATAAACAAAATGATGTTGATAGTTCTAAAATTATTTATTTAACTCAATATTTATCTAAAGAAACAACTGTAGTTTCTGATGAACTAAAAAAACAAGGTTTAGTTCCTATAATATTAGGAGACGGTAAATACATTATTAATCAATATCCTCTAAATAAAACAAAAGTTATTGCTGGATCAAAAGTCTTTTTATTAACTAGCACTAGCAATATTAAAATGCCGGATATTACTGGTTGGAGTACCAATGAAATAATTCGTTTTTGTAATTTAATTAATTTAAAATATAAATTAAATGGATATGGAAAAGTAGTTAGTAGTAATATCGCTAAAGATACTATAATTGATCCAAATACAATGACTTTAGAAATAAATCTAAGTATTTAAAATGCCTTATGTGGAATATTGGCATTTTTTTTATCTAGTTATATGTTTACAAAAAATAAAAATCAATTTAAAATAGAAAAAAAGGAAGAGTTTATATGGAAGCAATATGTAAAATTAAAATACAACGTCTTTTTACTTTATCTGAAATAACTTTAGAAGATTTAAGAAAAGCTGGTTTATCTAATACCAAAACAATAAAAGGGGGTTTTACGGCTGAAGATGCTTTAAAATATCTAGTTAGTCTTTTAAAAGATCAAAATTTAAGTGATAAAAAATTGCACAAAGTAATTGAAGCTATATACTGTTTATTTTATTTTGCAGAAGATAATAAAATAAATCTTTCAAAAGAAGGCGCCGTTGTCGTAATGGAAATATTTGATTTGCCTATAAAAGAAAGATTAAACGAAAACGGTTTAAATTATTATTATTGGCTAATAAAAATATTAAGTAAAAATTATGATTTTAATGATGTAGCCATCGAACAAGAAGAAGTAAAAGAAAATAACATTGACTATGAAGAAGTAATAAGAAAGTTAGAAAAAAAGATAGAGGTAATGACTAAAAAAATAGAACAAATTAAAAGTAAAAATGAAGAAAGTACAAATGATGTTAGAAATCTTACTAGTATAAATAAAGATTTAAAACTAACTGGCCAAAAAGAACATCAAAGATTATTAGATATCCAAAAACAACTAGAAATGTTAAAAAAAGAAAACAGTAACTTACAGTCTACCCTTAAAAGTAAAAATTTAAAAATTCAAACTTTACAAAAAAACGAAAAAAGTTTACAAGAAGAAAGAGAAAGATTAAAAACGGTAATCGCTAATAAAGAACGTATTTTAGATTCCAAAAATTTAGCTAATCTAAGAAACGAAAATCTTTATGAACAAGAAATAGATTTTTTATTACTATCTTTTATAATTGGCAAAACACCAACATTAGAAGAAATTAAAAATTACTTAAAACAATATAATTACAATTTTTCGATGATTGAATTAAAAAAACACATGGAAAAATTTTCTATTAAATATGGTTGTATTACGATAAATACTTTACCTGTAACTTATACTTTAAAAAGAACTGAATTAAAAAGAAATTTACATTGGAAAATGGATTCCTTTGGTCAAGATTATATTGACATTTTGCTTTGTTCAGATTTACATTTATGGAAATTAAAACAAGAAATATCTGAACAAATCTATGAATTATATAATTACTGTATTAAAGATGATATTAAATATATTATTAATTTAGGTGATTTTTTTGGCATTCATAGTAATGATTTCATTATCAGTGATGCCGAAGGAATAGAAATTATTAGAGAAAAAATAATTGATATAGTTAGAGCTTTTCCAACTAATACAGGCATTTATCATTGTGTAATGGGTGGTAATCATGATGAAATTTTAAATGAAATGGGTATAGATCCATTAGAGTTAGTTTGTCAAGAAAACTTTGAATTTGTTAATTTAGGATATGAGCATTCTATGTTAGAATTTAATAGTGATAACAACCAAAAGCAATATTTAAATTTCCATCATCCGCATTATCGTTTTTCAGAAAAAAAGAATGAAATGTATAATAAAAGAATTTTACTAAATTATTTAAAAAAATATTATGGAGATAAAGTTTTAATAAAAAATAATTCCTATTTTGATTTTTTTGGCCATTTGCACATAAGTAGTTTTGATAAAGATAATAAATATTTAATCCTTCCTTCTTTATTTAAAGATAGAGTTAAAAATGGTATGTTTAAACTAAGAATTTATTTCAAAAAAAATGGTTTAATTGATTATATGATTTTTACGCCACTTTATATTAATGGAAAAATAGAAAAAGGTCCGGAACTGATATATCATAAAAAATAAACTAATACTGTCATAAAAAATAAACTAATACTTGCTAAAAACAAAAAATTAAGATATTCTTTAATAAGAAAGAGGTAGAAAATGAAATATGACTATGTAATTGTTGGGGCAGGGTTATTTGGCTCTTGCTTTGCTTATGAAATGAGTAAAAAAGGTAAAAAATGTTTAGTTATTGATCGAAGAAATCACATTGGGGGTAACATTTATTGTGAAGATATTAATGGTATTCACGTTCATAAGTACGGTGCCCATATTTTTCATACATCTAATAAAGATATTTGGAATTATGTTAATCAATTTTGTGAGTTTAATAATTATATAAATTCGCCAATTGCCAATTACCATGATGAATTATATAATATGCCATTTAATATGAATACATTTACTAAACTTTGGGATGATGTTATAACTCCTGATGATGCTAGAAAAAAAATAGATGGTCAAAAAGAAGAATTATTAGGTAAAGAGCCAGAAAATTTAGAAGAACAAGCAATTTCTTTGGTTGGAAGAGATATTTATGAAAAATTAGTTAAAGGATATACTGAAAAACAATGGGGTAAAGATTGTAAAGAACTACCAGCTTTTATTATTAAAAGATTACCAGTTCGTTTTACATTTAACAATAACTATTTTAATGATCGTTATCAAGGAATTCCAATCGGTGGCTATAACGTAATAATTGAAAAAATGCTTGCTAATTCTGACGTTTTATTAAATGTTGATTATTTAAAAGAAAAAGAAAAATATAATGCTTTAGGAAATAAAGTTTTATATACTGGCATGATAGATGAATATTTTGATTATTGTTTAGGAAATTTAGAATATCGTTCATTAAAATTTGAAAACGAATATATTTCTGATTGTGATAATTACCAAGGTAATGCTGTAGTAAATTATACAGATAAAGAAACTCCTTACACAAGAATTATTGAACATAAGCATTTTGAATTTCAAGATTGTCCTGGTACAGTCATTACTAAAGAATATCCTAGCAATTGGGAAAAAGGTATGGAAGCATATTACCCAGTAAATGATGAAAAAAATAATAGCTTATTTATAAAATACCAAGAATTAGCTAAAAAAGAAGAAAAAGTTATTTTTGGTGGGCGTTTAGGTAACTATAAATATTATGATATGGATAAAGTTTTAGAAAGCGCTTTAGAGCTAGTTAGAAGTGAAAGTTAAAATTTCGCTTTTTTTGTGTAAATGTGTCGATTGTAAGTTGCATTTTTAATCATTTTTAGATATAATAGTTTTAGCTAAGCGCAAAAAAATAAGTGGGGAGATATTATGAAAGATAGTGATATTGTAATGGAGCAAACAGGCATCGCCTATCATTGTAAAAGGGCAATGTATTTTGCTATTAAAAGAATTTTTGATTTACTATGTAGTCTTGTTGGAATGCTTTTTTTAATTCCTTTAGCAATAATTATTAAAATTTGTTATATTTGTACAGGCGATTTTCATAGTATTTTTTATTCTCAAGAAAGAATAGGCAAAAATGGCAAAATTTTTAGACTTTATAAGTTTAGAACTATGGTTAGTAACGCCGATGAAATATTACAAGATTGGTTAAAGAATAATCCGGAAAAAAGAGAAGAGTACTATCGCGATCGAAAAATCGATAAAGATCCAAGAATTACTAAAATAGGCGGCTTACTTAGAAAAACCTCTTTAGATGAATTTCCACAATTTATTAATGTTTTTTTAGGTGATATGTCATTAATAGGACCACGTCCTGTTGTTATTGACGAAGCTGATAATTATGGCAAAAATAAAGATAAATTTTTAAGTATTCGTCCTGGCCTAACTGGCTATTGGGCTAGCAATGGCCGGAGCAATGTTACATATGATGAACGAATGGAAATGGAACTTTTCTATGTAGACCACTGTGGAATAATGTTTGATTTAAAAATAATTTGGAATACTATTGTTACTGTAATAAAAAGAGACGGAGCAAAATAATGAAAAGGGTGTGTGTTCTTATTTTGCTTATTTTTGTTTGTATAGGGTGTGGAAAAAAAGAAGAAGAAAAAATTGAACAAGAACAATCACCAGTTGTAGAAGAACCTAAAGAAATTTCAATAATAGATTTAAATTCTAATGAACGCCCCTATGCAATAGTTGTTAACAATTCTACTGCAGCGGTAAAAGTCCAAACCGGTCTACAAAAGGCTTATATTGTTTATGAATTTCCGGTTGAAGGTGGATTGACTAGATTAATGGCCTTATATAAAGGCGTTGATAATTTGACAATTGGAACAATTAGAAGTTCAAGACATAATTTTATTGATTATGCTTTAGAACATGATGCAATATTTGTACATTATGGTTGGAGCCATTATGCTAAAGATGATGAATATAGCTTGAAAATAGATTTTATTAATGGCACACTTGGTGGTGGCCCTTTTTGGCGAGATAATCCAGAAGGACTTGCATCAGAGCATACAGCGTATACAAATACATCTAAAATTAAAGAATATGTTACAAATAAGAATATAAGAACAACATCTGAACAAGATTTAGTATTAAATTATGATGTCAATGGCATTGATTTGAGTAAAAAGGAAGGAAACATTTTAGCAAATAAGATTTTTATTCCATCAAATTCTATAGCAAATACAACTTATGAATATGACAGTGAAAATAAAAACTATAAACGTTTTGTGAATGGAAGTCCTAATATTGACTACTATACCAAAGAACAATTTACAGCTAAAAATATAATTGTTCAAAAAATAAATACCAAAATGGCTAGTGATAATTACTATTGGGATTTAGAAACAATAGGAACAGGAGATGGATATTACATCACAAATGGTTACGCTGTTCCTATTAAATGGAATAAAGAAAGTAGAACTTCTAAAACAAAATATACGTACTTAAATGGCGAAGAAGTTTTGCTAAATGACGGTAATACTTATATTCAGTTACAATCCAATAGCCAAAATTTAAAGATCGAGTAGGTGAAATTATGACAATTGATATTATATGTCCTTTATACAATGCAGAAAAGTATATACTAGACTTAGATAAATCTTTCAAAAAGCAAAAAAAAGTAAAATTAAATAAAATAATTTATATTTTAACTGAAAGTAAAGATAATACAGAAAAAATATTAAAAGAAAATAATATAGATTATAAAAAAATAAAAAAAGAAGATTTTTCACACAGTTTAATTAGAGAAAAAGCTGCTTTTGAAAGTAAAGCTGATATTATTTGCTTTGTTACGCAAGACGTTGTTATTGAAAGCAATTTATGGCTATATGAATTAGTTAAAAACATAATTTCTAAAAATTGTGTTGCGGCTTTTTCAAGACAAATATCTAAGTTTAATAATATTGAAAAATATACAAGAGAAAAAAATTATCCTGATAAATCAAGAATCGTATCTAAAAAAGATTTAAAAACATTAGGATTAAATACTTTTTTCTTCAGTGATGCATCAGGAGCAATTGATCGAAATATTTTTGTAAAATTAAATGGCTATGATGGAAAAAAACTTCCTATAAGTGAAGATATGTATTTTGCTTACAAAATTATTATGAATAACTATAAAATTTCTTATGAAGCAGATTCAATAGTGTATCATTCTCACAATTTTTCTTTAAAAGAATTATATGATAGATATAAATTAACAGGAAAGTTTTTTAAAGAAAATAATTATTTAGATAAATATGGTACAAACAAAGCCGGCGGTAGCCTTGCAAAATATATCTTGAAAAGAGCTTTAAAAGAAGGTAATATAAAAGTATTAGTGAGATTTCCATTCGATATGGGAGCAAGGTTTATTGGTATGAAGGTGGGGAAAAAATATGGAGGTCAAAAGCAATAGAAATAAATATATGGATATAATTAAATCCATAGGTATTATTTCAATTGTAATAGGGCATAGTTGCTGGAAAATTATTGATCAAAAAATATTAATTGGGCCGTTTGTCTATTCTTATCATATAATGATTTTTTTTGTTATTAGTGGTTTTTTATATAATGAAGATAAAATTTATGATAATAAAACATTATTTAAATATTTAATTAATCAAATAATAAAGATGATAAAAATATTTTTCCTTTATAATTTGTTTTTTGTTATAATGCACAATTTTTTTGTAAACCTAAAAATAATTGATAGCTCTTTTTATACTGATTCTATTCTGATAAAAAATATATTTAATGGATTACGCTTTATTACAAAAGAGTGTTTATTAGGTGCATTTTGGTTTATTCCAGCGATGCTTGTATCAAAAATGTTGTTTTCTTTTACTTATTATTTAACTAAAAAGAATAAAATATTAACATTTATTGTAATGTTATTCTATGCTATTTTAGGAATTTTACTATGTTATTATAAAATATTTTTACCATATAAAATACAAGTATCTATACTTTCTGTTTTCTTTATTTATACTGGACTAATAATGAAAAAAAATTGGAATATTTTAAAGCAATACATATATAAATTTGGTTGGATACCTAGTGGAATAATAATGTATTTAATAGTTTTATTTACTAATTCATCAATAGATTTATCTGTTAATAAAATAATTAATCCTGTCATATTTTTAATGTTAACTTTTATAGGAATATATTTTTGTTTTTCTTTAGCAAAAGTTATAAATAAAAATAAAATTATTTCAAATTTATTTTCAATAATTGGTAAAAATTCATTGCATATTATGGCTTTGCATTTTTTAATAATAAAATTAATTGATTTAATATATAGCAAAATCCATTTAATTACCGAAACAAATATAATAACAAAGTTTCCATATGCATTTGATATCTGGTACTTTTACATTCCTATTGCAGTTTTAGTTCCAGTTGTTATAATAAATTTGCCCAAATTATTTAAAGGAAAGAGAGAAAGAAACAATGAATAATGATTTAATTAGCATTATAGTCCCAGTATTCAATGTAGAAAAATATCTTGAAAAATGCATTGTATCAATTTTAAATCAGTCATATCAAAATTTGGAAATAATTTTTGTTGATGATGGATCAACTGACAGTAGTG
>CALVWG010000111.1 GCA_944364655.1 uncultured Bacilli bacterium
TTAATATAAAATAGGGACATTTTCACTAATTATTATATAAATTTTGAATACCAATTCTAATAGAGACATTTTCACTAATTATTTATTTTTTAATTAGGGACATTTTCAAAAATTTTTCACAAAAAAACAATTTTAAACAAGTTGATGATTGTTTGTTCTTTTTCTAGTTACTGGTTTAGAAGAAACAGAATTAATTCCAAATTCAGCTAAAAACAATTCTGCTTCCTTTTCACTTAATGTAACTTCATTTGCTCCATAATAAAACCATTTTTGTTTAGAAAAAATAACACTTCTAATTTTTCGATACAACCAAAGTAAATATACGCGTAGATCTTTTTTGTTAAAAATAGTTGGGGTTGTTGTTCCTAAAAATGTTCCTTTGTCTAAAGGATCAGTGTCACTTACTTCTTGCATCATTTTTTCAAACTCTATTTTTTCTTCTTTTGTTAAATAAACTTTTGGACAATCATATAATTTCCAACCATCTGGAACATCCCTAAAAATATATGCTTTATCTTTTTTTACAATGCACGTTTCTGCAAAGGCACTGCACATAATTTTATTATATGTTTCTGCATTTTCAATAAAGACATTGTATATTACTCCTGTTCCAGGATCTTTTATTTTAAATAACATAATTTCCTCAAACATAAATCCTCCTAAAATAAACTTAATTGACTTGTTTCAGGCATTCCTTCAAAAATGCCCATTAAGCGCATTTTATCAATAGTTGTTTGATTAACTTTTCCTCTAATTTGAAAATCTTCAATACTATAGAAAGCTTTTTCTTTTCGTTCTTCAATAATTTTATTAGCGACAGCTTCACCTAAGCCATCTAGACTACTAAATGGCATAATTAAACTATTGTCACTTTCATCCATAACAAAGTTTTTACCTTCACTTTTTTCAATATCAATCATTTTAAATTTTATTCCTCTAGCTGTTGCTTCTAAGGAAAGTTTTAAAGTTTCAATTAATGATGCTTCTTTATTAGTGGCATCATATCCTTTACTTTGTAATTCTAGTAATCTGCTTCTAATTGCATCATAACCTTTAACCATAACATCGATATCAAAATCTTGAAAACGTGTTGAAAAATAAGATGCATAATAAACTAAAGGTTTATGAACTTTATACCACGCTATTCGAAAAGCACTGGTAACATAAGCGGCAGCATGAGCCTTTGGAAACATGTATTTTATTTTTTGACAAGACTTTATATACCAGTCAGGAACATTATATTTTTTTAATTCTTCAGCATATTCATTCCATTGAGCTGGATCTTTACTGGCCTTTCCTTTACGAACAAATTCCATTATTTTAAAAGCTTTGCTTGATGGAACGCCTTTTTTCATTAGACCAACCATAATATCATCACGACAACCAATTACTTCTTTAAATGGACAAATATTTTTTTGAATTAATTCTTGCGCGTTACCAAGCCAAACATCAGTTCCATGAGCCAAACCAGAAATTTTAACAAGTTCGGCAAAGGTCGTTGGTTTTGCATCTTTAACAAGCTGAATGGTAAAAGGTGTTCCAAATTCCGGTACACCAAGAGTTCCGGTATCACACATTATTTGTTCTTTTGTAACACCAAGTGACTTAGTTCCCGTAAAAAGAGCCATAACCCCTTTATCGTCTAGTGGAACTTTGGTTACATCATCACCAGTTAGTTCTTGGATCATTCTTAGTTGGGTTGGATCAGTATGCCCTAAAATATCTAGTTTTAAAACATCAGCATCAATGGCATGATAATCAAAATGGGTTGTTCGCCAAGCGCTGGTTGGATCTTCTGCTGGATATTGAAAAGGTGTAAAATCAAAGACTTCCATATAATCTGGGATAACAACAATGCCCCCAGGATGTTGACCAGTTGTCCTTTTACAACCGGTACAACCAATGGCTAATCTTTCTATTTCGATATTACGCATGATGATATTTTTGTTTTCACAGTAACCTCTAACATAACCATAGGCTGTTTTTTCAGCAACCGTACCAATTGTTCCAGCTCGATAAACATTATCCACACCAAATAAGACTTTGGTATATTCATGAGCACTTGCTTGATTTAAATCAGAAAAGTTTAAATCGATATCAGGAACTTTATCAGCATTAAATCCTAGGAAAGTAGCAAATGGAATATCATGACCATCCTTTTGCATTTTTTCACCGCATTTTGGACATTTTTTATCCGGCAAATCAAAGCCACAAGAATAAGTTTGACCTAAAGGATTACCATCGTCATCCGTAAATGTACTATATTTGCATTTTGGACAACGATAATGAGCTTCTAAGCTATTAACTTCTGTAATTCCCATCATATTAGCAACAAAGCTTGATCCAACTGACCCACGAGAACCTACTAAAAATCCTTCATCATTAGAGTGCTTAACAAGTTTTTGGGCAATTAAATAAATAACATCATAATTTGCTCCGATTATACCACCTAGTTTTTTTTCAGCTAACTTTTCTTTTTCTTCATCGCTAATATCATCAGTAATATGTTTTTTTACCATATCTATTACTGCTTTTTTACCGGCTAAAATGGTTTTGTGAAGCAATAAAAAGGCTTCGTTAATATCTTCTTTTTCTTCTTTACAAGCCTCGATAAGAGCATCACCATATAACTCTTTTGCAAGTCTTTCTTCAATATTTATTGGTAATGGTTCACCATATAATTCTTTAGCTTTATCATAAACTAAACTAGTCATTGTCTCTACAGAATTAGGAATTCTTGGGGCAAATGGTTTTGGAGTATCGATTATAACTTCAATTTCTTCACATAATGAGGCAATCTTATTAGTATTTAGAACAACTATTTCATAAGCATCTTTAGGATCTAGAAAAGAAAAATCTTCTAGCATTTCATCTGTTGTTTTCAAATACATATTAGGTACTTCTATACCTCTTCTATTTAAAGGGTGAAGTTTACCATTGAATTTCTGATTAATAATAATTTCCCGATAGATTTTATCTTCTGGACGTAAATTGTGAACGTCTCCAGTTGCAACTACTGGCTTACCAGCTTCTTTAGCAACTCTAATAATTCTTTTTAAATATTCTTCAGCAGCATAAACATTAGGAAATTTTCTTTCTGGACCAATTAAATGAGTAAAGGCACTTATTGGTTGTACTTCAATATAATCGTAAAAGTTCATCATATTAACTAATTCTTCGTCTTCTTTATTGCCCGCTTTTTCAAAAATTTCACCATTTATACAACCGGAACCAATTAATAAATTTTCTCTTAAACGTTCAAGTTCATTACGAGGTATTTTAGGTTGTTCATTTTTGTATAGGTATTTAGTATTAGCGATTGAAACTATTTTAAACATATTTTTTAAACCTTCACGATTTTTAGCAATTATTGTGGCGTGAAATGGAAAAGAAAAACGAACTAGTGATTCCATATCTATATTATTTAGTAAATCTATTGTTGTGTTAATATTTTGATCATCTAAACTTTTAGCCATTTTATAAAACGCTAAAGCTGTTCCTTCAGCATCATAATCTGCTCGATGGTGCTTTTCTTCATCCCAAGGAATATCTAATTTTTTGGTTAACGTTTGTAATTTATGATTTGGCCATTCGGGATGAAGCATTCTAGCCATACTCATTGTATCTAAAACACAGCTTTTAAATTCAGGAAAATTATATTTATTACAAGCTGCTTTCATAAAAGATATATCAAATTTAGCATTATGGGCAACCATAGGTAAATCGCCTGCCCAATCTAAAAATCTTTTAGTAACATTTTCTTCGTTATCTTTGCCACTTACCATTTCATCGGTGATAAATGTTAATTCAGTAATCTTTTTTGGTAATGGCCGATGTGGATCTATTAATTCATCAAAACGATCAATTACTTTGCCATCTTTAATTTTTACGGCACCAATTTCAATCATTTGATCACTGCCAGCATAAAAGCCTGTAGTTTCAGTATCAAATACAACGTATGTATCAGTTAATAGATTGTATTCTTTCGGGTTAAAAATAACATCAACATCATTATTAACAACGTTCATTTCAGCTCCATATAAAACTTTAAAATGATCACTCGCTTCTTTGCCTTTATTTAAATCACAAACGGCATGATATAAATCTGGGAATGCTTGAACGCAGTTATGATCAGTAATAGCAATTGCTTTTTGACCCATCTTAGCAGCTTGTTTAACAAGAGTTTTAGCGTCAATTACACCGTCCATGGCACTCATCATTGTATGACTATGTAATTCAACTCTTGGTACTTCAGCTTCATCTTTTACTATTTCGTCTTTAGAATCAATTTTTTCCATATTACGAACACTTAAAACTAAATCTTTAGAAAAATTATCAAATTCGACATTACCTTGAAAACGATACCAATTACCTTGTTTTAACCCACTCATGACCATTTTGTATTCTTGTTTATCTTTTTTAAAAATCTTAGCCATAATTGAATTAGTTTTATCACTTATTTTTAAAGTAATAATATTAATATTTTCTCTTTCTAATGTATCTATACCAAAAATATATGCTTCAAAAATAACGCTTTTAACATCGCCCATTATATTATTGATGGCTGTTGGTTCACCAGTTATTTCTTTGCCAACAATAATATTACCAGTAATCGTTGGTTTAACTTCAACAATTTCTTTTTCTTCTTTATCTTTCAATATTTCTTCTTGAATACTTTTTTGCATTTCTTCATCAAATAAAATTTCAATTTTTATTTCATTTAAACCCATTTTTTTAATATTATTAATAATATTTTTTACTTCTTTTTGCATTTCTTGTTCTAATGTTTTATTAGAAACTTGAATTCTTAATACTCCATCTTGGTAATTAGGATCTTGTTCTAATATGCAACCTAAGGATGGTTTTTTTAAAACAAGCTCTTGAAGTAATTCTTTTAAATAAAGAATCATGTCTTCATCTTTTATTTGGGCATATTTTAAAGTAATTATACATTTTTCCTTTTGATTAATACCTTTAGAACTTGCTAAAAATAATTTTTTTACAGTTTCATATGGTAAAACATCAGGATTTTTTAAAATAACTTCAAAAGTATTAGTCATTTTGTGAAGTAACACTTTTTCAATTTCTAATTTTTTTAATAATTCTTCATCGATTGGAAATTGAATACTATTTAAAAATCTTTTTACATCATCTGCCATACTATACTCCCTCTTTTAATTTTTCAATTTTGTTAATATTAATTTGCCATTCCATATATCGTCTAGCAACCCGACCATTTACTAAGACAACATCTCCTAATTTAATGTTGTTTAAATTATTAACTTCTTCAGAAAATAAGACAAAATTACCACTGCCAGTTTCATCACTTATAGTTAAAAAAGCCATTTTGGTTCCCGTTTTGGTTATAATTTCTTTTTTATGTTCTAATAAGCCAACACATGTTACATATTTGTTGTGATTTTTAGTAATATTTTCTAATTTCATAATTGATGGATCAATATATTTACTAGCTGGATGATTACTAACATAAAAACCAAATGATGTATATTCTTCTTTTCTTTTTTCTTCGTTTGTTAAATCATCCTTTTTTGTTAATGTTGGCTGCATTACTAAACTAGCATCTAAATCACCTTTTAAATTGGCATAGTTAATTGCTACATCAATATTATCTCTTAAGGTATTATGATTTTCCCCAAATTCATCTAGTGTTCCCGCCATTATTAAAGCTTCAATAGTTTTTTTATTAACACTTTTGCCATAAGTTCTTGAAACAAAATCTAAAAAATCAGTAAACTTTCCTTTTTCTCGTTCGGCTAAAATACTTTTAACTGATTCCATTCCTAAGTTTTTAATAACACTAAAAGGCATTAAAAGGGTATTGTTTTTAATTTCATACATATTGGTACTTTGATTTATTAGTGGTGGTAAAACTATAATACCATATCTTTTAGCTAAAGCAATGTATTCTTTTGTTTTAATTACACTATCAACGTTCATATTTAAAAGATTGGCTAAAAAATAAATTGGATAATATGCTTTTAAATAAGCCATTTGATAACCTATTAAAGCGTAAGAAACAGAATGAGATTTATTAAAGCCATAATTAGCAAATTTTAAAATCAAAGAATAAATTTCTTTAGCAATGTTTAAATCATACCCTAATTTTTTAGCGCCATTTAAAAACTTTTCTTCGCCACTAACAATAATTTCTTTTTTCTTTTTACTCATTGCTCTTCTTATTAAATCGGCTTCAGCAAAAGAAAAGCCACCAATTTTAACCAATATTTGCATAATTTGTTCTTGATAAACAATAATACCATATGTCTCTTTTAAAATTGGTTCTAGATCCCTATGCAAATAAACTATTTTTTCTTTGCCTTCTTTTCTTCTAACAAAAGTATCAATATTTTCCATAGGTCCTGGTCGATATAGAGCAATTGCACTTACAATATCTAAAAATTTAGTTGGTTTTAATTTTCGTAAAAAGTTTTTCATTCCTTCACTTTCAAATTGAAAAATGCCAACCGTTTCAACATGGTAAAATAAATCTAATACTTTAGAATCATTTAAATCAATTTTACTTAGTTGTACTTTTTTGCCTAAATTTTTTTCTATTAACTCAATAACATTTTTAATAATTGTTAAGTTTTTTAAAGCTAAAAAATCCATTTTTAAAAGTCCTAATTCTTCTAAATAATTCATTGTACAACCAGTTAGTAATTCTTCTCCATTATAATGAATTGGAATAACTTCATCTAAAGTTACACTTGAAATAACAACACCAGCTGCATGAGTAGAAATATGTTTTTTTAAGCCTTCTAACTTTAATGATATTTGAACTAATTGTTTTAGTTTTTCTTGTGTTTTAATTAAATAGGCAATGTCCGGATTTTTTAAGTTTTCTAATAAATCTAATTTCGCATCAAATTTATTGACAAAAGAATCAAGTAAATTTGGATATATTTCTAAGCATTTACCAACGCTTCTTAAAACTAATTTACTTTTTAATGTTCCAAAAGTCATAATATTAGCTACTTTATCAATGCCGTAACGCGCTTTAACATATTTTATTACTTCATCACGTCTAGATTCTTCAAAATCAATATCAATATCAGGCATTGTTACACGTTCGGGATTTAAAAAACGTTCAAAAAGCAAATTATACTCTAAAGGATCTACATCTGTAATTCCTAGGGAATAACTTACTAAACTACCTACGGCACTTCCTCTTCCAGCTCCGACTAAAATACTATTTTTTTTAGCAAAAAAAACATAATCATAAACAATTAAAAAATAATCAGCAAAGCCCATTTTTTCTATTACACTTAATTCATATGTTAGCCTTTCTTGATATTTCAAAAGCATTTTACCATTTAATCTTTTTAACAATCCTTTAGTTGCTAAAGCTTTTAAATAGCTAAATGAATCAACATCTTTTAAGTACTTTGGAATATAACGATTATCTTTTTTTATTTCTACTTTAGAACTATTAATAAATTCATTTAAACATTCATCAGAAATATCTTCTTTTAAATAATATTGCCAAGAATTTTTTTCATAATTTTTTTGGGTAATTAAATTATAAGAAGTATTTAAATCAATCGCTTCTAAAATATTTAAATACATGCTATCTTGTAAATTAAACATTTTTAAATCTGGGCAAAACAAAACATTTTTAGTTAAAATAAAGGCATTATTTTTTTCATATTCAGTTGTATACCCAATATAAAAATGATTAAATTTATTTTCGTAAAGATGAAAATCTTTGGAATAGGAAAAAGGCATAATAATATTTAAATTTTCTTGATATTTTAAAATGTCTTCTAAAGTAAATTTTTTTTCTTCAATTTTGGTATTAATTTTTAATAGACATTTATAACCAATGTATCCTCTTGCATAAAGATAAAACTGATCATTATCAACGGATACTTCTAAACCAATTAAAGGAGTAATTTGGTTTTTTTGACATTCATCATAAAATTCCATTACACCAAAAAGATTTTTATCACATATTCCACATACATTTATTTTTTGTTCTTTTAAATAGTTGATTAAGGCTGGCACTTTAATTAAACTTTTCATCATCGTATAATCTGTTGTAACTTTTATCGGAACAAACATGTGCCTCACCCACCTTACTTAAATAAGTATACCAAGAAATTAACTTTTTTTCTAGCAAACAATACCATTTATTTACATAAATTGCCAGA
Organism: uncultured Bacilli bacterium; assembly: GCA_944364655.1. GTDB lineage: Bacteria > Bacillota_I > Bacilli_A > RF39 > UBA660 > Ventrenecus. Next base: position 8,172 of record CALVWG010000111.1, read on the forward strand.
GTTTTAAAAGAAAGAATTAGCCTTATTTTTGAATAGATTCATTTAGATGTGAAAAATTTTTGAAAATGTCCCTAATTAAAAAATAAATAATTAGTGAAAATGTCTCTATTAGAATTGGTATTCAAAATTTATATAATAATTAGTGAAAATGTCCCTATTTTATATTAAAATATC
>CALVWG010000112.1 GCA_944364655.1 uncultured Bacilli bacterium
TGCAATTTCACTTTCAATTTGACTTGGCATACAGAAGATGTGTGCATCATCTTGAGTAAAACATCTTACTCTAAATAATCCATTTAATTCTCCTGATTTTTCATGACGATGTACTAAACCTAACTCCCCTGCTCTAATTGGTAATTCACGATAAGAATGTACTGTATTTTTATATACAAGCATTCCACCTGGGCAATTCATAGGTTTTATTCCAAAATCTACATCATCTATTTTTGTTGTATACATATTTTCTTTATAGTGATCCCAATGTCCTGAACGATGCCATAATTCTTCATTTAAAATCATTGGTGTTTTTATTTCTTGATATCCATTTTCAACATGGATTTTTCTCCAAAAGTCTTCTAATATATTTCTTAATACCATTCCTTATGGTAAGAAAAATGGAAATCCTGGTCCTTCAGGTGCAATCATAAATAGTTCTAGTTCTTTTCCTAGCTTTTTATGATCACGTTTTTTAGCTTCTTCTAACAAATGTAAATATTCTTCTAATTGACTTGCTTTTGGGAATGAAATAGCATAAATTCTTTGAAGCATTTTATTTTTTTCATCACCTCTCCAATATGCACCAGAAGATGACAATATTTTTATAGTTTTAACTTTTCCTGTACTTTCTAGATGAGGTCCTGCGCAAAGGTCTGTAAAGTCTCCTTGTTTATAGAAACTAATTTCTTCTCCTTCAGGTAATTCTTCAATTAATTCTTGTTTATATGGTTGGTCTTTCATTAATTCTAAAGCTTCTTTTTTAGGTAAAGAAAATTTTTTAATTTTCACGTCTTCTTTTATTATTTTTTTCATTTCTTCTTCTATTTTTGCTTTATCTTCATCTGTAAATGGTTTTTCAACATCAAAATCATAATAAAATCCTTCTTTAATTGCAGGTCCAATTGCAAATTTGACATCTGGAAATAATCTTTTAACAGCTTGTGCCATTATATGCGAAGATGTATGCCAATATGCTTGTTTACCTTCTAAACTTGAATCAAAAGTATGGATAACTAAATTACAATCATCTTCTAATTCAAATCTTAAGTCCTTAACTTCTCCATTAACTTCTCCACAAGTTGCAACTCTTGCTAGACCTTCACTAATTTTCTTTGCAACATCAATAATTTTAGTTCCTTTTTTCACCTCAATTACTGAATCATCTTTTAATGTTACTTTTAACATAATAAAACCTCCTTTTGTCCATTTGGGATATATATCAAAAAACACCCCAATGGATATTTTTAATTATCCATAGGAGTGCTATTTATTGCACGGTTCCATCCTATTTTTCACTTAATTAAAAGATTATAACGTATCTAAAACGTCTAGCTTATTCACTAGAAATATGGAAAGGTAGTTTTCAAATATGTTTGCTTAAGTTAGCTTTCAGCCGGTGACTAACTCTCTCTTAAAGTAACCTATATTTTACTCTTCTTTCACTTATATTTAATTTTAACTTACACATTATTCTAATACCTTTCTTTCAAAAAGTCAAGAGAAATTATTTACTTTTTATAATTTATGCTATATAATGTTGATATGTGCTTCCATAGCTCAGTTGGCAGAGTGCAGCCTTGGTAAGGCTGAGGTCACGGGTTCAATTCCCGTTGGAAGCCCCAAAAAAAGCAGTTTTTGTACTGCTTTTAATATTCTTTAAACATATTTTTTATTGCTTTTTTTCTAATTCTTTGAATTGCATTATCTACTGATTTAACAGGTGAATTTAATCTTTTTGCAATTACATTATAGCTTTCACCTTTTATAAATCTATCTAAAACTTGTTTTTCAAATTTACTAAGTGATTTTTCTATATTATTTTGTATTTGTTCATAATATTCTTTTTTCATTATAGTTTCTAGTGGATCTTCTGTTGTATCATTGCTAAATGTATCTATTAATTCCACACTATTTTCATCATCATTATCATATGCTGCTGTATTTAAAGATAAATACGAATTTAAAGGCATATGTTTTTGTCTATTTGATGTTTTTATTGCTGTTATTAATTGTCTTTCAATACACATATTAGCAAATGTCTTAAATGTATTTTGTTTTTGTTTATCAAAACTTTTAATTGCTTTATATAGGCCAATCATTCCCTCTTGTATAATATCTTCTCTTTCTGCACCTATTAAAAAATATTTTCCTACTTTTATATTTACTAATTCTTTATATTTATCTAGTAAATATGTTAAAGCTTTTTCATCGCCATTTTTTATTTGTGCAATTATTTCTTCGTCTGTTAATTTTTGATAACTATCAGTTGTAAAAAATACATTATGTTGCATTAGTCAAATTACCTCCAAATGTGCTTTTTTAGTATTATATATGTCAAAAGCCCTAATGTCAAGGACTTTTTACATTTTTAATCTAGTTCTAATTCTTGTTTCAACATTTGCCAAAATTCTTCTGTTTCCATATCTTTAACCCAAGATGCTACACCTGCTAAATTATTTTCTTTTATTAATCCTACTTTTGCTTTTAAAGAGTCTATATCTTCTATCCACATTTGCTTTTTATTGCTTCCATCTGTGTATTCTACATAGTTTTGTTTTAATTCATCATCCCATTGTCTTTGGGCATCTTCTGGAATTGTGCTATCAATATCATTCATAGCAACTGTTGG
>CALVWG010000113.1 GCA_944364655.1 uncultured Bacilli bacterium
TAGCTTGGCAGTACTAATAGGCCGAGGGCTTGACCATAGAGTTCCTTGGTGAAAAGTCTTCTTAAAGAAATATCTCTTCTTATTCTTTATTCAGTTTTCAGTGTATACAGAAAAGAGTGTTTCTAAAACGGAACACTCTTTTTATTTTTTTATTATGCTAAATTTTTATTGTTTGAAGTGGATAAGTTTTTATTTGAATTAAAAAAGGTATACGCATCGGACTTTTACGGTTTCCCATAGCCTTTCGTGCTTTATCATATCTTTATTATATTTTTACTATTGATAAGTCATGAAACTAGAAAAATTAATTTACCAGAAGATACTCTTTGAAATATTGCCAGTATAAGAATATATTTATTATTCATAAAGTAAAATAAAAAATGAATCGATCCCCTTAAATTTGGTGGATCGATTCATTTTTCTATAAGGATCTCTATAAAAGGAGATCCTATATTTCTGTGCCAATTAAAGAGGGAGTGATGATGAAAAGATATCTGTTTATATTTTAAGATATTGACACAGCGGCATATTTAAAATTTGTCATTGTAAAGTCATCGAAAAAAAAGCTGGGCAACAATAAAAACAACGATCCCTAAAGCAATTGGTACCGTTAAAGGTAAGATCCATGGAATGTATTTTTCTCTGATTGCTTTCATATAGCCTCACGCTCCTTTTTCTTAATACTATATATTAGACGGTTTAGGATGCAAAAAAGATTCAAAAACTTTGCTTTTTTTATTAAAAATTTTAATAGCAACAAAAAAATCCTTATAAAGATAAAAATTCTTTGAATTTTATGATAATTATAGAAGATTTTAATAGAAATGTTAGCTATCCTATTTTTTATGCTTTGTTGCAATTAATTATTAAAAGATTGCGATGATGTTTACTTATACTTTGCTTTATACAAGTTACTTAGAATATGAATTCATTAGCTGTGATGTTAAATATTTCAACAGATAAAATCACTAATTTAGCTGGAATATTGTTTAAATAGAAATAGTTTTGATTTGAAGAAAGTTTAAGTGGTGGACAAAAAAATATATGGTTCATTTGAGGCTTTTATGATATATGCTCTGAAACATACTGTTTATAATAAAATCATATACTTTGTGTTTTATAAATGGTTTGAAATTATAAAACCGATAACAATGATAAGAGATTAATTCAAAAATATTTATTATTTAGCAAGAGGATCAAATAATTCTCAAAACTAACTTTTCATTATTAAGTTATAGCGAAACAGTATTGATTTTGCCATAAATTTGGGTTGTTTGGCTTATAGGAAAGAGGAAGCAATTTATTGCAATACAGGGATAAACAAAATAAGTCCCCCAAATTTTAAAAGTAAAAATTTTATTTTGCATAGAGAAATCGGTAATAGTTATAGAAGCGACAAAATAAAATATATTTTTCTAAAGATATTATCTTGTGTCATAATATAACAGTTATATATGATTTTATCTGTATAAATTACAGAATATTTACTTTGATAAGATTACAGATTTCTATGTTACCTCAAATAAATACAGTATTGACTTTTTTAGTTGAAAAGGATATTGTATAAAAGAATAAAATGGAAAGGAAAGGATGCGAAAGGTATGGATGCAACACAATTAATAATTAATTTTGTTATCATTATAATTTTAATGACTTTAATTTGCTTAGTAGCAGATGTTTTTTTGGCATTAGCAGTGTATAACGATGCAAAGGCTAAAGCAAATAATGAACCTATTTTATGGGCTATATTGGTTGGTATTTTTGGATTAATTCCGGGGATTATTTATCTTTGTATTCGCAATAGCGAATTCAATAAAAGAATTTTTTGTCCTCATTGTGGCTTCGCACATCCAATTAGCTTAAAAAATTGCCCACAATGTGGCATATATAATAATTACTCAGAACCATTTGATAATTATCTGACAGCGGAATATAAAAAGAAAGCAAAAGTTTTTTTGATTATTTCTCTAATTTTAATAGGTGTTTGTTTTATTTTTGCAATTATTATGGTATGTTTATTCTTCCTTACGGTTGCTTCTTATTCTGATATTTCTTATTATTCTTACTATCCTCATTACTAATTTTAAAAAATTTGTAGTAGGTTGCTTTTATTTTTATTTACAATGTAATTTCAATATTTTAAGCAAATTATAGAAAAATAAAATTTATGCATAATAATTGTAGATAACAGAAAGCTTCGAGAGATTAGCAAGAAAGAAAAAACGATTTTTCGTACATAAAATTTTAGAAACCTGTTTCTGTTAAAGCTAGGTTTTGGACAGCAACGGGTTTCTATTTTATATGGTAATTTCTTTTATTTTTTATAAAGTGTAATTTAAGATAAAATTATCAAACTTTTTATATTTTACTTTCCATAAGATTATGATAAAATCTGCAATTCTATAAGAATTTTTGTAAGTTTTTGATTCTTTCGAGTAAAATTACTTTTTATAGAAAGAATAAAAGAATAGCAAAAAACTTTGGTATTTTTTAGTTCTACAAAGTTTGATAAACTATAATAAAAATAGAAATTATTTTAAAAAATTTTGAAGAATTTCTTGACTTTATGAAGAATTTATGATATTATAATCAAGTCGAAAGGATAAGAGTTGGTGTTGATGACGGTGAGGGTCCACCCGTTCCCATTCCGAACACGGAAGTTAAGCTCACTGGTGCCGAAGATACTTGGCTGGTAACGGCCTGGAACAATAGGAAGATGCCAACACAAAGCAGTCACCCAATAGGGTGGCTGTTTTTTTATGCTTATGGATAAAATAATTTTTAACATTTAAAAAAATAAATTACACATTTTAATACGGTTAGAGTAAATTTGTAAAAACAAATTTTTTAATTTTATAGTTTATGTCACATATAGAAAAGGGATAAAAGTCAGACATTCTTTAATGAAACAAAAAGTGATCAGTTATGATTTGGAAAAAGAATGCCAATTAGCACTCAAAAGGTTATAAAGTTTAATGGAAGATTAGAAATTAATTTTGCAATAGAAAAATGATTCTATTGTCTTTATATTTCAATGGAAATGATGTTGCAGTAAATATCATCGAATACTTGTATTGATATTATCATTTTGATCCAATTACACA
>CALVWG010000114.1 GCA_944364655.1 uncultured Bacilli bacterium
GGAACAGTATGGTGGATTTTTAAATGTTCGAATGCGACTGGAGTCGTTTTAGAAATTCTTATATTTAAGTCGTAAAGGGTCCTGTTTCCGGGTATCGTTACGATTTAAATATTAGAATTTCTTAAACGGGAATCGTAGGGTAGCCGAGAACTTTAAAAATCCACCATACTGTTCCCCTTAATGGACAAGGTCTGAACTGTAACGAAATAATAATAATTCGTATGACTATTTTTGTCAAAAGCCTTTATTTGTCCTATATTTTATAGTATAATATATATAGGGTGAATTTTAAAAAGGAGGATTTACTTATGTGGCAATTTTGGTTAATTGCTTCTGGAATATTTTTTATTGCAGAAATTATAACAACTGGTTTTTTAGTATTTTGGTTAGGTGTTGCAGGTTTAATCACCATGTGTGTTAGTTTTTTTACAGATAATTTAATGATTCAAGCAAGTATTTTTGTGATTTTGTCTGCTGTTTTAATTTTAGCTACCAAACCATTTGTTAGAAAATTTGTTAATAAAAAAGAAGATACAGAAAAAACAAATGCCTTTTCTATCATTGGAAAAACAGCCATTGTCATTAAAGATATTGATTCCATTAATGGAGTTGGTCAAATAAAAGTTGACGGTGAAGTTTGGTCTGCAGAAGGTATAAATGGTTCTAATATAGAAAAAGGAACAAAAGTAGAAGTAAAAGAAATCGATGGTGTAAAAGCAATAGTAACACCAATTTCAAAATAATTTGTTTTTTATATTTATTTATAAATTAAAAATAAGGATGTTTAAAAGGAGGAAGTTTTATGATTTTCTTAGGAATACTACTTGTTATCATCTTAGTGATAGCATTTATGTCAATAAAAATCGTTAAACAATCTGAGGTATATATCATTGAAAGGTTAGGTAAATTCTATAAAGTAGCTGACGCTGGTCTTACAATCATTATTCCATTTTTTGATCATGTAAGAAGTGTTGTTAGCTTAAAACAACAAACAATGGATATTCCACCTCAAAGTGTTATTACAAAAGATAATGTTACAATTACAATTGATACAGTTGTGTTTTATCAAATAACAGACCCTGCAAAAGCAGTTTATGAAATTCAAAGTTTAAAGAAAGGTATTGAATATCTTGCTATTACAACAATTCGTGATATCATCGGTAAAATGGACTTAGATGAAACCTTTAGTTCAAGAGATGGTATTAATACAAAATTAAGAGCTGTACTTGATGAAGCAACTGACAGATGGGGATGTAAAATTGACCGTGTGGAAATTAAAGATATTGAACCACCAGCTGATGTTAGAAACGACAAAAAAAAAGAAATGAATGCAGAAAGAAATAAAAGAGCGTTAATTCTAGAAGCAGAAGCACAAAGACAATCTGCTATTACAATTGCAGAAGGTAAAAAACAAGCTGCTATCCTAGAAGCTGAAGCTGATAAAGAGTCACAAATCAGAAGAGCTGTCGGTGAAGCGCAAGCCATTAGAGAAGTTGCTGATGCCAAAGCTAAAGAAATTCAAATGGTTTATGAAGCAATTAAAAAATCTGATCCTGATGAAAAACTAGTTCAATTAAAATCCTTAGAAGCTTTAGAGAAAGTTGCTGAAGGTGAAGCAAATAAAGTATTTATTCCATTTGAAGCAACAAGTGCTTTAGGTAGTTTAGGTGCTATTAAAGAGGTTATGACTGAAGATAAAAAAACTAAAACAACTAAAAAGACTGAAGAATAATTTCATGAGTATAAATAAATTAACTTTGTTATATAGAAAAATCCAGTTTTGAAACTGGATTTTTCTTTTTCTTATCATTTAATTTGATGTCCATCTTAACATTCGAATATCATTGTATTTGCTAACAACTTCTTTGTATTTATCATATTCTTCTTCCCATAATTCATCTGGTACTTTATCAAAAGCTTTAAATATTTTCTCTGCTTCTGATAGATAAATAACTTGTTCTTGTGGTGTCATTTTCTCATATTGTTTTGCAAATATATATAGTTTATCTAACATCTGGTTTGCTTCAATAAATCCCCAGAAATCTTTTACTTTCATTCCAAACATTTTTATTTGCATAACGGCATATGCTACCAATGCAAATATTGTCAGTATTAGAACATATATTACAATAAGTATTGCTGTCATAATTATTACCACCTTTTAATCTGCTTTTGTACTTAATTATTATATCATATATGCGTTGTTTTTGTAAATACCCTTTTTGTTTCCTCTTCTCCTCGAATATTCGTTGATATACAAGCTAAAATGTGATATAATAAATCTAGTGGCCACCAATGTTGTGAGCCATGAATAATTAAGAAAGGGTCAGTGTGAGGTGACACTGGCAAAGGGGTTAAAAAAATGGAAAACAAAATTTTCTTTGGTATTCGGTCAGATTTAATAACTGAAACCAAAGAGGCCTTGAAAAGAACGGCCGAGAGAGAAAAGGCTGAGGAAACAGCAAAAAAAACGGATGAGGAAATAGCAGTGGAAGAAGCAGCTAAGAAAAGAGATGCTGAAATCCTCGCTTTTCTGGAAGCGTTCAAAAAGCAAGACTATATGCTTGATCTCGTGATTTACACGGGAGTGAAACGTGGTGTCTTGCATTTGGAAACCTTCCTGCCCTTACCAGCAGGGGTCAGCTATGACGTGGCCGATTTAAATTTCATCTCGACCGAAAAAAGAGCCGAGATTGAAGAAGAGATGAAAAAAGATACAAATGCTATCTTTTTCACCTCTAAACAAGAGGCCATTGATTATATGACCTCAATTTAACCCTTATGCAAACAAACGAAAGAGCTGTTCTTGCTTAAGAACGGCCCTTTCGTTTAATTATTATTTTCCTATTTTTTCGCTGCCTCCACTAATCCAACAAACAATGGTGCTGGTCTATTTGGTCTTGATTTTAATTCAGGATGGAATTGTCCTCCAATAAAATATGGATGTTCTGGTATTTCTACCATTTCCACTAACAAGCCATCTGGCGAAGTTCCAGATACTTTTAATCCTGCTTCTTCTAATCTTTCTTTATAATCATTATTATATTCAAATCTATGTCTATGTCTTTCTGAAATCTCTGTTGTTCCATAAAGTTTTTCT
>CALVWG010000115.1 GCA_944364655.1 uncultured Bacilli bacterium
TGTTGTTTTACCATGGTCAACGTGACCGATTGTACCAATATTAACATGTTCTTTTGAACGATCAAATTTTTCTTTTGCCATTTGATTTCTTTCTCCTTTCACTTATTTATTTTATCTAATGCTTGAACTAAATTCAAGTATTATTTTTAGTTAACACTATTTTTCTTAATAATTTCTTCTGAAATTGATTTTGGAACTTCTTCATAATGATCTAATTCCATATTGAAGTTTCCACGACCTTGTGTATTACTACGTAAAGTTGTCGCATAACCAAACATTTCAGCAAGTGGTACCATAGCTGTAATAGCTAAAGCATTTCCACGTGATTCTTGTCCTAATGGACGACCACGACGACTTGTTAAATCTCCCATTACATTACCCATGTATTCATCTGGAATTGTAACTGTTACTTTCATTATTGGTTCAAGTAAAACAGGTTTACATTTATTTTTAGCTTCTTTTAAAGCCATTGATGCAGCAATTTTGAAAGCCATTTCAGATGAGTCAACATCATGATATGATCCATCAAATAATGTTGCTTTAACATCAACCATTGGATAACCAGCTAAAATACCTCCAGCCATAGCTTCTTGTAATCCTTTGTCTGTTACAGGTATATATTCACGAGGAACTACACCACCAACGATTGCGTCAACAAATTCATAACCTTTATCTTTATTTGGTTCAAAGCGAATCCAAACATGACCATATTGTCCACGTCCACCAGATTGTTTAATGTATTTACCTTCACATTCACCAGTTTGAGTTAATGTTTCACGGTAAGCAACTTGAGGACGACCAATATTTGCTTCAACGTTAAATTCACGTTTCATACGGTCAACCATAATATCTAAGTGTAATTCACCCATACCACTGATAACGGTTTGTCCAGTTTCTGGATCTGTTTTATATTTAAATGTTGGATCTTCTTCTGCAAGTTTTTGTAAAGCAATTGCCATTTTTTCTTGATCAGCTTTTGATTTTGGTTCAATAGCTTCATCAATTACTGGTAATGGGAACTCCATACCTTTCATGACTGCAGGATTTTTTTCATCACATAATGTATCAGCAGTTGTTGTATTTTTAAGTCCTACTGCTGCAGCAATTTCACCACAGTATACTTCTGTAATTTCTTTACGAGAGTTGGCATGCATTTGTAAAATACGACCAATTCTTTCTTTTTCGCCCTTTGTACTATTTAGAACATAAGAACCACTTGCTAAATGTCCTGAATATACACGGAAGAATGCCAAACGTCCTACAAATGGGTCAGTCATTATTTTAAATGCTAAAGCAGTAAATGGTTCTGAATCACTTGGATGACGTAAAATATCTTCGCCAGTTTTTGGATTAAAGCATTCAATTGCTTCGATATCAGTTGGAGCTGGCATGTAATCAATAAGTGCATCAAGCAATAATTTAACACCCATATTACCTAATGCCGTACCACAAAGTACAGGGAAGAATTTAACTTCAAGTGTTCCCTTACGAATTGCTGATTTAATTTCTTCAATTGTAAGTTCTTCACCATTCAAGTATTTTTCCATCAAAGCATCATCAAATTCAACAACTTTTTCAACTAAGTCATTGTGTTTTTCTTCAGCTATTGCTTTTAAATCAGCAGGAATTTCAATTTCTTTAGGATTTTCAGATTGTTCACCATCATATTCATATGCTTTCATAGTTACTAAATCGATAATACCTTTAAAATTGTCCTCTGCACCAATTGGCCATTGAATAGGTTTTGTATCAATTCCTAAACGAGATTTTAATGTTCCTAATGAGAATTCAAAATCTGCTCCCATCTTATCCATTTTGTTTGCAAATACCATTCTTGGAACTTTAAAATCATCTGCTTGACGCCATACAGTTTCAGATTGTGGTTCAACACCTGCTTGAGCATCAATTAAACATACAGCACCATCTAGTACTCTTAAACTTCTTGAAACTTCAACTGTAAAGTCTACGTGACCTGGAGTATCAATGATATTTAAACGATATCCTTTCCAATGAGCTGTTGTTGCAGCACTGGTAATTGTGATACCTCTTTCTTTTTCTTGTTCCATCCAGTCCATTTGAGATTCACCATCATGAGTCTCACCAATTTTGTGGGTTACACCTGTATGGAATAAAATACGTTCTGTACAAGTTGTTTTTCCGGCATCAATATGAGCCATGATTCCTATATTTCTTACCTTGTCAATTGAGACATCTCTTGCCATAACTCACACTCCTACCATCTATAATGAGCAAATGCTTTATTTGCTTCTGCCATTTTGTGAGTATCCTCACGTTTTTTTACTGCTCCGCCTGTTCCGTTAGCAGCATCTATAAGTTCATTAGCTAGGTTAATAGCCATTCCCTTACCACTTCTATTTTTTGCGTAGTTAACAAGCCATCTTAAAGCTAAAGCTTGACCACGTTCATTACTAACTTCAATTGGAACTTGATAGTTAGAACCACCGACACGGCGTGATTTAACTTCAAGAGCTGGTGTTATGTTTTTTAAAGCTTCTTCATAGACTTCAATTGCTGGACGTCCAGTTTTTTTAGAAACTATGTCAAATGCTTCATAAAGAATTTTTTGAGCTGTTCCCTTTTTTCCATCTTGCATAATTTGATTAATTAATTTTGTAACAACTTTAGAGTTATAAATTGAATCAGGTAATACATCTCTTTTTTCTGCTCTTCTTTTACGCATGATTATTTCCTCCTTCTATTATTTTTTTGGTTTTTTAGCTCCGTATTTACTACGTCCTTGTTTACGGTTTTGAACTCCTTGAGTATCAAGTGTACCACGAATAATGTGATAACGTACACCGATTAAGTCTTTAACACGTCCACCACGTACTAATACAACGCTATGCTCTTGTAAATTATGTCCTTCACCTGGAATATAAGTATCTACTTCTCTTCCGTTAGATAATCTAACACGGGCATATTTACGTAAAGCTGAGTTTGGTTTCTTAGGTGTTTTTGTCCCTACACGAGTACATACGCCACGTTTTTGAGGACTATTTGTAGTTGTTTGTTTTCTTTCAAGTGTATTAAAGCCAACGTTTAAAACAGGGCTTTTACTTTTTCTAGTCTTTTTACTTCTTCCTTTTTTTACAAGTTGATTAATAGTAGCCATATTTTTCTCCTTTCCATTTACACACATCCTGGTGTATCATAATGCTCTTTAAATTAGGCTTTACCGAAGTAAAACCAAGATTTAAAAATCAAGTTTATGATATCATTAATTATATTGCTAGTCAAGTTTTTTTGGAATTTAATACCCTTTTGTTTTTTTGAATTTAATACCCTTTTGTTTTGTAACTTCCACAATCAATATATGATTTATAAGTATCTTTATTACTAATTACGTACCCACTGCATTCTTTTCCTTTAACAGTTAAATCATCAATAATATGATTATCTTTTAATTCTTCAATAGTAATTTTGTCAATATTGTTTAATTTTAAGTATGTTGACGATTTTTCAATAATTAATTTTTCAAAATCTTTAAATTCTTTTGTTTTATTTTTGTAAATAAAACCTATAACTGTAACGCCTATAACTAGTAAAAACATTACACATCCCCATATGTAACTTATTTTTCGCATATGATTTAAATCAGCAGATTTCATATTAATATCCTTCTGTTTCGTAGTTTTCACAAGTTATATAAGGTGAAAATGTATTATCTTCGATTATAACATATCCGAGACATGTATCATCATTTGTTTGTAATTGGGACTCTTTTAAATATCCTTCAGATATTAACTCTTCTGAAACAATTATTTCTTCTACATTATCTTTATTTTTTAGGTAATAGCTTATAGCTGCTGTTTTCAAATTGTTTTCAATTTGTTTATAAGAATTATAATTAGTAGAATTAGTAGTATCAGAATTAGAATTATTTTGAGTTGACTCTTCTAAATTATTTAATGGGATTGCACTGTACAATTGATTTATTAAAACAGCCGCTAAAATTACACAGAAAAGAATTGCAGCACATATAAAAATCATTTCTCTTAATCCCCAACCATGTTTATTTAATATCATTGTTTATTCATTTCCTTTTCATATTCATTTTCAACAAATGCTGGTCCAAATCCTATTTTTGATTCAGCATCTGGATTTTCATATTTATAAAATTTATAGCCAAAACTAGTACAACTATAATATGTTCCGCCATTAATTTCAGAGTTTTGTTCATTTAAACAAAAAAGGGGTTTTTCACTTTTTTGGGCGCGTAAATAATCAGTTATAAAAAGGCCAATCCATGCTACGACAATTATTATAATTATGATTTTTATAATATTAAAAATGATTTTCATAATATATTTCCTCTTTTCTTTTCTTTTATTATATATGATTTTTTATTTTTAAACAATAGAAAAGCCAACTTTACAGTTGACTTAATTATTAAGTTTTGTAATTAATATTTCCTTTACTTTAACTGGATTAGCTTGACCTTTTGTTTTTTTCATAGCTTGTCCAACAAAATAATCGAACATATTAGTTTTTCCATTATGATACATTTCTATTTGTTTAGTATTTTCTGATAAAATTTCGTCTATTAATTTAGTTAAAGTTTCTTCATCAGAAATTTGAACCATATTTTTTTCTTTCATAATTACTAATGGATCTTTTTTTTCTTCTATTGCTTCATAAAAAAGTTCTTTTCCTTGCTTACTTGAAATGTTTCCTTTTCTTATTTCTTCTGTTAATGAAAATAATTTTTGAGGAGTAATAAATAAATCATTTATATCCATTTCATTTTTAGATAAGTATCCAAGTATTGGACCCGTTAACCAATTGGCAGCTGTTTTTGCATCCATGTTCTCATTTAAACATTTTTCAAAATAATCCGCTATTTTTTTCTCTTTAACAATAACACCAGCATCATAACTGGATAATCCATATTCATTTTGATAAACTTCTTTTCTTTCATATGGAAGTTTAGGAATTGACTCTTTTATTTTAGTTAACCAGTCTGAAGAAATTTTAAATTTTGGAATATTTGGTTCAATGAAATATTTGTAGTCTATAGCATCAACTTTGCTACGCATTCTAATAGTTGTATTACTTTCTTCATCATATCGTCTTGTTTCTTGTTCAACTTCTTCATAACGACCATTTTCTTTTAATTCAGTTTGTCTTTTTATTTCGTATTTAATAGCTTCTTTTACGCCACCAAAAGAATTAACGTTTTTAATTTCTACTTTTGTACCTAGTTCTTCGTTTTCAGATATTGAGACATTAACATCGCATCTTATTTGGCCTTTTTTAGAATCTGCTTCACTTATATCACAATATTGGTATACAGAACGCATGTACTCTAAAAATGTTACAGCATCTTCGGCTGAATGTAAGCAAGGTTTTGTTACTAACTCTAATAATGGAACGCCTGCACGATTATAATTAATTGTTGATATATCATATAAATGAGTCATACTAGCAGCATCTTCTTCTAAATGGATATTGTCTATTAATACTCTGAATTTTGATCCATCATTTCTTTCTATATCAATATATCCATCCATACCTACTGGAGCTGGTGGCGTATTTTGGGTAATTTGATAGCCTTTTGGTAAGTCAGGGTAATAATAATTTTTTCTTTCAAAATACATGTATTCTGGTTGTTTGCAATGAAGAATTTCACTCATCATTAATGCCATCCGAACACATTCTTTATTTAAAACGGGAAGAGTTCCTGGAAAACCCATGTCTACTGGTTGAATATTTGAATTAGGAATTTCTGAATATCCATTTCTGGCACTTGAAAAAACTTTAGTATTTGTTTTAGAAATTTCGCAGTGCATTTCTAAGCCAATTGTTACATTATATTTCATGAACATCCTCCTTTGCTATTTGATTTTTATAATTCATTTGACTTTCTAAAGCATAAGCTATGTTTAAAACATCTTGATCTTTATAACAGTTACCAGTAATATTTACGCCTACTGGCAAGTTATTTACAAAACCATTTGGAATTGTTATGCTAGGAAATCCACCAAAATTACCAATTTGTAAATGTTCTTCTAATGCTGTTGTATCATCTTTTATTCTTTCTTCTTCTTGATTTAAAAGTTTGGCTGGACCACTTCCAACAGGCATTATTAAAGCATCATAATCTTTAAACAATTCTTTCATTTTATCAACTATTAATCTTCTAACTCTTTGAGCATTTTTAAAGTATTTTTCTTGATTTTCTTTTTGTAATACATAAGAACCTATGATAAAACGTCTTTTTATTAATGGAGAAAAGCCTTTTGTTCTGTAATCTTTCATCATTTCTATATAATTTTTTCCTTCACCACGTGGTCCAAAAATAAAACCAGTTAAATTAGACATGTTACTTGTTGCTTCAGCACAAGAAATAATTACATACACTGAAGGTAGAGCATTTAGTAATTTTTCATCGAAAGATACCTCGTCTACTTTTATTCCCATTTCTTCACATTTTTTTATTGTTTGTTGAAAATTTTCTAAATGACTTTTTAATTCATCTGAAGCATTTGGATAGTTTTCTATATCACAGATTTCTTTAATATAGAAAAGTTTTTTTCCTTGAATATCTTGACTTAAATTTTGATATAAATTAATTTCTGAAGAATCCCAAGTTGTCATATCATGCTTATCTATACCTTTCATGCCATCAACTACAATTGCAGCATCCATAACACTTCTTGCTAAAACACCACAGTGATCTAAAGAGGAAGCAAAAGGAAATAGACCATAACGAGAGATCATTCCGTATGTTGGCTTATAACCTACTATTCCACAGTATGCAGCTGGTTTTCTAATAGAGTCACCTGTGTCACTTCCTAAAGCATATGGATAAACTCCTGCCGCAACGGAAGCTGCTGAACCTGAAGATGATCCTGCACACATTCTTTGATAATCCCATGGATTATGAACTATACCAGTATGAGCTGTTGTTCCAGTTCCTCCCATACCAAATTCATCTAAAGTTGTTTTACCGATGCAAATTGCCCCTTTTTTTTCTAGATTTTCTACGGCAGTTG
Source organism: uncultured Bacilli bacterium (assembly GCA_944364655.1). Taxonomy (GTDB): domain Bacteria; phylum Bacillota_I; class Bacilli_A; order RF39; family UBA660; genus Ventrenecus. The sequence continues at coordinate 7,017 of CALVWG010000115.1, forward strand.
CTGTAAAAAACGGAATATAATTTTTTAATGTGTTACTTGAACCGGTAGAAAGTATTCCTTTGGTAGAATAATTATCTTTTACGCCATAAGGAATTCCAGATAAGATATCATCAGTTACTTCTGTTGGTTTTGCATCATCAATTATAGTAACAAAAGAATTTGTTTTAGGTTGAATTTTATGAGCTTTCTCTAAAGATTCTTTTATTAACTCTTCACTTGTAACTTCACCTTTTTTTAAGCTTTCATGAATTTCAATAAGCGTTTTATCCATGTAAGTCATTATTCCACCACCTTTGAAACAGCAACTTCTCGTTCTGTTTTATCTTCACAATTTTGTAATAGTTCTTCTATTGGCACAGAATCTTCAACAACATCATCTCTTAATTCAAACACAAAGTCATCTAAAGCATGAGTCATTGGTTCAACTTGACTTATATTAGGAATATCATTGATTTTATTGATGTTTTGATCGATTGTAGCAAATTCTTCAAAAACCATTTTCTTTTCTTCTTTAGTTAAGCCAATCATTAACAAATCAGCTAATTTCTCTATTTTTTCTTCAGTAAATTCTTTATTCATATTCTTTTTCCTTTCTAACGATTAAATTTAGTTCATCTAATTGTTCTTTTGTTAGATAACTAGGAGAACCCATCATTTGATCTTCACCTTGGGCATTTGTTGGAAATGCTTGAACTTCACGTAAGTTTTGCTCATTTTTAAGAAGCATTATAATACGGTCAATTCCTATAGCCATTCCTCCATGAGGAGGGCACCCATATTTAAATGCTGTAAAAATTGATTTAAATTTTTCTTCTATTTCATCACTTTTGTAGCCAACTATTTTAAATCCTTCTTTAAGAGTAGATAAATTATGGTTTCTAATAGCTCCAGAAGACATTTCATAGCCATTACAAACAAAATCATATTGATAAGCTAAAATATCTGTTACTTCCTTATTTTTATAATCTGCAAAATCATGTGGTAAGCTAAATGGGTTATGAGCAAATTCATATTTTTTAGTTTGTTCATCATATTCAAACATTGGAAAATCATTAATAATACATAATTCTAATTTGTTTTCATCTAATAAATTCAATTTTTTTCCTAATTCAATTCTAATCAATCCAGCTTGTTTTCTAGCTATTTTTAGATTACGATTTGCTATAAAAAACATTACTGAATTAGCTTTCATATTGAATTTCTTTATTAAGTTTTCCCGTTCGGTATCTGATAGGAATTTATCGATAGGTCCTTTAAATGTTTTATCTTCTAGAAGAGTTAAATAACCTATTCCTGGCATGCCAATACTAGAAGCATAATCTACTATTTCATTAAACCAAGAGTTTGGCTTGTTACCGATGTCTTCAACTACTATGACTTTTATTGCAGATTTTTTAAATGGATTAAACGTTGAATTTTTTAAAACTTCTGTTGCGTCTTTTATTACAAGAGGATTTCTTAAATCAGGTTTATCGGTTCCATATTTATCCATAGCTTCAATATATGATATTTTTTTAAATGGCGGTTTACTAACAATTTTATCAGAAAATTGGGAAAACACTTCATAAAAAATTTGTTCACCTATTTTAAGAACTTCTTCTTCAGTAACAAAGTTCATTTCCATATCTAATTGATAGAATTCTAATGTGCGATCACGTCTAGTATCTTCATCTCGAAAGCATGGGGCAACTTGAAAATATTTATCAAAGCCACCGACCATTAATAGTTCTTTATATATTTGAGGAGCTTGTGGCAAAGCGTAAAATTTACCTTTGAATTTTCTTGAAGGAACAACAAAATCTCGTGCCCCTTCAGGAGATGAAGCCGTTAAAATTGGTGTTTGAACTTCTGTAAATCCTAAATCATACATTTTATTTCTTAGAAAATGAAGCACATCAGATCTTAATAAGAAAATCTCTTTTACTTTTTTGTTTCGTAAATCTAAATAACGATATTTTAACCTTACTTCTTCATTAACATTTTTGCTGGTAATAATTTCAAAAGGAAGTTCGTGAAGCGAAGTACTTAAAATTTCCAATTTATTGACCAATAATTCAATTTTTCCGGTTTCTAAACGAGGATTATAAGTATCTATACTTCTTTCTCTTAAAACGCCTTTTAAAGTAATTACAGATTCTTTTGCTAAGCCTTTGAAAAGGTTATCATCATTGGAAACGGTTTGTAAAGTTCCTGTTGTATCTCTAATATCTAAAAACAATACACCACCATGGTCTCTTATATTTTCAATCCAACCACTGACAATTACTTCTTTTCCTAACATTTCTGAAGATAATTCAACTATTTTATGTGTGTAATATTTGTTCATATAGTCCTCCCTTATTAATAAAAAAAGACCTATACATAAGGGCGATTTTGGGTCGCGGTGCCACCTTACTTATAAGTCTTAAATTTTTATCGAACGAATCCGTCTTAAGTTATAAAGAATTGTTTTTCTAATATATTTTGATAGGCATTCGCAGCTTTTAGCCATTCTCTTTAATCAGTGAATATATTATACTCTTTTCTTTCTTAAGAAAACTGTTTATATTTTAAAATACTTTTTTTTATTAGTCAATTATTTTTTTTAACATTTAAAAAAAAGTCCAAATGGACTTTTTAATTAAGCTAATTCTACTTCAGCGCCAGCTTCTTCTAATTGAGCTTTAATTTGGTTAGCTTCTTCAGCAGGAATATTTTCTTTAACGTTTCCGCCATTGTCAGCTAAAGCTTTAGCTTCAACTAATCCTAATCCTGTAATTTCTTTTAATAATTTAATAACAGAAATTTTGCTTCCACCAGCATTTTTTAATACAACAGTTTTTGTTGTGTTTTCAGCTTCTTCAGCACCAGCAGCAGGAGCAGCAGCTACAGCTACAGCACTAGGATCTACTCCAAATTCTTCTTTCATTGCATCAACTAATTCTTTTACTTCAAGAATAGTCATTTCTTTTAAAGATTCAATAAATTCTTCTTTTGTAATTTTTGCCATTTTTATCTTCCTTTCTAATTTTCTTCTTTACCTTCTGCATATAAGTTTAATGCAATAGATAAGTTGCGAACATGTTCCATCATACCAGCAGCAAGCATTGTAAGTAAGCCTTCTCTTGATGGGATAGATGCATATTCATTAATTGTAGCTAAATCAGCTACTGAACCACTGATGATTCCAACTCTAATTTCTAGATTTTTATGGTCTTTTGCAAAATCAGATAAAATTTTAATAGGTTCTAATAAATTTTTTCCAAAAAGAATTGCATTAGGGCCTTCTAAAAAACCTTCGAAACTTAAATTTAATTCATCTAAGGCTCTTTTTAAAAGAGTGTTTTTGTAAACTTTAACAGTTGCATCTGCTTCTCTTAACTTAACACGTAATTCACTTAAGTCAGCTACAGTTAAGCCTTGATATTGAAAAAGAATTACAGATTCACTATCTTTAATATTATTTACAATATTGTTTACAATTTCTTTTTTGGCATCAAGAATTTTTGTACTAGCCATTTTTCTTCCTCCTTTACTAATCTATCTAAAAAAGCTTATCCGATTTGGACAAGCTTAAAATTAACGTTTTTTAAGTGTCCCTCGGCAAGATTATTAAGGAATTTCCCCTTGCTGTCTTCGGTTTGGCTTTTCTAGCGCTTATTATAATAAAATTTTAATTAAATGTCAAAAGAATTTTGATCAACTTTAATTCCAGGACCCATTGTAGCTGAAACACTAATACTTGTTATGAATTTTCCTTTAACAGATACAGGTTTCATTTTAGCAATTGTTTTAACTGCATATTCTAAGTTTTCAGTTAAAGCTTTTTCATCAAATGAAATTTTTCCTAAAATACCATGAATATTTCCGTATGAATCTGTTCTAAACTCAATCATACCTTTATTAATGTCTTCAATTGCTTTAGCAGGATCTGGTGTAACTGTATTAGTTTTAGGATTTGGCATTAAACCTTTAGGTCCTAAAATCTTACCAATTTTACCTAATTCAGGCATCATATCTGGAGTTGCAACGATGACATCAAAATCAAACCAGTTTTCTTTTTGAATTTTTTCAATCATGTCTTTATCACCAACATAATCAGCACCTGCTTCTTTAGCTTTTTCAGCTGCAGAACCTTTAGCAATAACTAAAATACGTTTAGTTTTTCCTGTACCATTAGGTAATACTAAAGATCCACGCAATTGTTGATCAGCTTTTTTTGGATCGACATTTAGTTTAATTGCAAAGTCAACACTACCATCAAAATTTGTAATAGATGTTTGTTTTGCAAGTTTAATAGCTTCTTCTGCGCTGTAAGTTTTATTTTTATCAACTAACTTAGCAGCTTCCACATATTTGCGACTAAATTTTCTCATATTCTTCCTCCTAACTGTGGTTTATTAGCGGACTTATTAATATTATATTATTCAGCTTCTTCTTCGTCTTTACCTTTTTTGATAACTTCAACTTCAGCACTAGTTTCTTCTTTAACTTCTGCTTCCATTTCAGCAAGTTCTTCTTCACGTTTTGCTCTTTCTGCTTCTTCTACTGCTGCTTCCTTAGCTTGTTCTGCCATTTCAGCATCGTTTACCCCTTTAATTGCTATACCCATATTACGAGCTGTTCCTTCAATAATATCCATTGCTTTTTCAACAGTATATGCATTTAAATCAGGTAATTTAGTTTCAGCAATTTTACGCAATTCGTCTTTAGTAATAGTTGCAACAACTTCATTTGCACCTTTTTTACTTGCTTTATCAATTTTAGCAGCTTTTTTTAACATAAAAGCAGCTGGTGGAGTTTTTAAAACGAAATCAAAACTACGATCATCATAAATAGATATTTCGCATGGAACTACATCTCCCATTTTGTCTCTTGTTGCATCATTAAATTTTTGACAAAAATCTTGAATGTTAATACCAGCAGGTCCTAATACTGTACCAACTGGTGGAGCAGGATTTGCTTTTCCAGCTTGAATTTGTAATTTAACTTTCTTTACGACTTCTTTTGCCACGAAAACTCACTCCTTTCTTTGGAATAATTTATAAGTTTAAACGTGGAAGTGGTATTGGGCAAGTCCGCATGACTCCCTTCCACTTCAATAACATTTACATAAATAATTACATAAACGCATAATGATATTAACACAAAATTGACGATATGACAAGTTATTTTTAATGGCTTATCAATTTATTATTTTTAATGGCTTATCAATTTTATTATTTTTAATGGCTTATCAATTTTATATATAACAAAAATTTATTTATGGCGTTAAAACAATGCGAAAACCGATAACATCATAATCGTAAGCGTGTACTGCATCAAATGCTAAATTTCCTGTTGATGATCCGTATCTCCAATTAAGACTTCGAATAAACCACGGAGTATTAGTAGAAACAAAAAATGCACAGTCGTCGTACCAACTTCCTATTTGTATAGTGTTAGATAAATATGTTTTATTGTCAAACGGACCTAATTCTCCTGTGGCATCTCCCATTATTCTTCTTTGATATTGTTCATTTACTGTACTATATTTATATATATCATAATATTTAGAATTTGGAAATTCATATCCAGTTGTTAATTCTGTTAAGCCTGATGTATCATTATCACACATTGGACAGCTAAATGTGCCATTAAAGCCTGAATTATAATTGCTATTTTGTCCACTCACTGGTTGACCATTCTGATCTAACATGACTCCCATTACATATTCCCATGCTCCTCCTGCCATATCATAGATTCCTGTGATATTATTGGTTGTACTTGCTAATACACTATTTGGATATGCTGCATTACAACTACCATCATTACAGTATCTATTGCATTCTTCGTTAGTTCCTGTGTGACCGCATGTTGGTTCATTATTTGCTGCATAGCCTGTTATATATGATGAATTATTATTAATTCTAACGCTTGATTCACTTCCATATTTACTATGTTGTAAATAGGCTACTGCTCCCCACTCTGTATTCTTCATCATGTGGCTATCTAAATTTCTTTTGTAATCATATGAAGTGTAAAAAGCATTTGACACACGTATTCCTCTCCAACTATATGTATTTGGCTTAACTATTATTTTACTTGAATCTCGTATGCTTTGCCCTGCTTCAGTTGTACTAGCTGCGTCTTCATATCCTGTTTCAAACTTTCCTACCCAAAATCCGGTTCTTGGTATGCTTAGGAAGGCTGGATGTGTCATGTAGTCTCCTACTTGACAATTACCTGTCTCACCACTTTCCATTGGTGTTGTACATTCATTTTCTTTACTATCACTTGTATTGTAGTCGCCAAAGATGATTGGAATTTCATGTACTTTGCTTGTATCTATTTCGGTTAACCCTTCATATAATCCTAAATCCCACAATTGATAACGGTATTTTGGTATCCACACAAAATAGCTTTCAATTATTTCTTCTGGAATTATTTCATTGGCTTCATAATTCGTTTTATTTGTAAAATCTACATATTTTAGTAATCCTTCACTATTTATTATTTTTCCTTCACTTAAAGCACTAATTTCATCTTCTGTTATTGCTCGATTATAAATTGTAGCCTGATATACATGTATATTTGAAAAATTTATATTATCAACAGGTTGTGAATTTGCGCCAATTAAAAATGGCATTGGTGATGATTTTATATTCCCAGACATACTTAAATTTCCGACGGTTTCACCATTTATAATTAATTTCATTTCTGTTCCATCATATATTCCAGTAATGGTATATACTTTTCCTATTTCTAAACTAGGCCCTACTACAAATTCATATTTATTAGTAATTTCATTATAAATTTCAAAAGCAATTTTACTATTATAAAAAATCCCTACTCCAGCTTCTTCTACATTATTAAAAAATTCATAAAATCCATCACTTTTTAAAGAAAATTTTAAAGAAATTGTTACTTGATTGCCAAAGTCATAATTTTCTAAACCTAAATCTATGTAGTCATCTACACCATCAAATGATACATATCCATCTTCTTTTGTAGCTCCATAAACATTTCCTTCTGTGTTTAACACATCATAACTATTTCTTGTTATAACGGCATTGGCCCAATTTTTATCAGCATAACTATACCATGGTGTTTCTAAATATGCTTTTTTGACTGTGCCATCACTATCTATTGTCACTGGTATTAATTCGTCTTTTATGATTGGATCTGCTCCATTTAAGATGCCTTCTGTATATGTCTTAGTAAAATGAATATCACATCTTGTTGGATATGTTGTCACATTTTTCACTACTGGACTCCAACTTATACTATCCCAATTTATATAGGCTCCATTTGTACAACTACTTTTTTCTAAATCATAGTAATAACCACTATCTTTTGATGGAATACTTTTTGTTTTTTCTTCATCTAAATATATTGCTAATTCTACATTTTCAAGACTATCTAATTGTTTCTGAGTTTCCTTTTTATTCAATATGCCCCCCCCCCAGAACAACTAGAC
>CALVWG010000116.1 GCA_944364655.1 uncultured Bacilli bacterium
ATCAAACTCTCAATAAAAAATTATTTATAAGTTTAATCTAAGCTACTCAAATTGACTTTTTTACTTAGTTTTCAAAGATCGTTTTCACACTTCTTTTTTTGTCAAGTGCAATATGAGTTTACCAAATGATTTTTACTTTGTCAACACTTTTTTGACATTTTTTTCATTTTTATTTTTTGAACTTTACATTTAATATAAAGTTCAAAATTTTTTTTGGCTTAAACTCTTGTGTTTTTCCTCAACACGTTTTACATTCTACACCAAAGTATATGTAAATGCAAGTATAAATTGCAATTTTTTTAATTTTTTTGCATTTTTTAATAAAATATAAATTACTTTGTTTTTTATCATATATATTTTATAAAATAAAAAAAATAACTTACTTTTAAAACAGTTATTTTGTAATTAAATTAAATGTAGGTTATTTACTATTTTCTTGAATTAACTTTTCTTTTATATACTATCAATAATTAAAATTTAATAATTTATCTTTCTTCTTCTTTATTTAGTTCTTTGATTTCCTGAAATTTTTTATAATAATCATTAACAACATTTGGTGCAAAAGGACCTTTTTGGGCTTTTTTCAATTCAATTAATTCTTGCAATGATTTTTCAATTATTATATCTAATTCTTTGGTATATCTCATGATTTTCTTATGATATAGATATTCATTTCGATCTAATACTTTAAATCCGCCATCCGGGAAAACTCTTAAATCTAAATCATAATCAATATATTTTATTGTTTTACCATCAATTATATATGGTGTAGCTATATTGCAATAATAGAATAATCCACTTTTTTTCAATTGTCCTATTATATTGTACCATTTATTTTTATAAAAGAATAACACTGCCGGTTCATTTGTAGTATGACTATTTCCGTCGTGCTCAGTTAATCTAGTATGATTATTTGCCACTACTAAACTATTTTGATCAACATAAATAACCGTAGCTTCATCACTTGTTCGGTCTAAATAGCCATTATGCTTATAGCATTCTATCTTTAATCTATCTCCTTTTTTTATATCCATAATTACTCCGCTTTCTAATCTTATTATACACAATTTTTAAACATTTAAAAAGAATTAACTTAATTGTTTAGTTAATTACAATATTTTATTTCTTTTAATATTATTTTTTTCTTAAATAATTTTAAATTAACTTTTTTGATTATTCACCTTAATTATTAATTTTAATTTGTAATAAAAAATGCAGGCAAATTTTCTGCCTACATCTATTTTTTAATTTGATTTTTCTTTTTTTATTAGTTTAAACTTAATAATTCTAACGCTTTTGCTAATTGGGTATCTATTACACTACCATCTTCATTATACTCTAATTCTACATTATAATCCGGTTCAATTCCTAATTCATCTATACACTCGCCATTAGGACGTAGCCATTTTGCAATTGTATATTTTACCATACTACCATCATCTAATTTGTTTGTTTGTTGGACTTTTCCTTTGCCATATGATAATGTTCCTACTAAGCTAGCTCCATAGCTATCTTTCAAGGCTGCAGCTAAAACTTCACTGGCACTTGCAGTTGTTTCGTCTATTAAAATTACGACTGGTAAATCTCTTTTTTCGGATGTTTCATCATAATATGCTTCAGTTTTATCTTTGCTCTCTAAGCTATATATAATTTTACCTTTTTCTAAAAACATACTAGCTATATCAGTAGCTCCTTTTAAATAACCACCAGTATTTCCTCTTAAATCAATTATTAAACTATTTATATTGTCGTTTTCTAATTCATTTATTGATTTTTTAAATTCTTCACCAACGGTACTAGTAAAAGATCCTATATAAATATAACCTATATTTTTGCCATTTTGATTATATGTATTTGTCGTTAATGGTTCATTAATTGATTCTGGTACGACTCTAAATTCTAATTCTTCGGAATTTCTTGTTACCACAATTGTATTTTCTTTGCTTTTATCAATAAGATTAGCAACTTCAGCAGTCGTTTTTCCGTCGGTAGTAGTATTATTAATTTTTACGATTATATCGCCAGCCATAATTCCAGCTCGGCTAGCTGGCGTATCACTATAAACTTTAACAATGGTATTATTTTGGCCAATTGATACACCAATACCGGTAAATTTTCCACTTAGTTGATCTGATAAGTTATCTGTCTCATTTTGATTTAAATAAATTGAGTATTCTTCTCCTAAGTAATCTACCATTGCAGATATTGCGGCATCAACCATTTCAGTTTTATTAATATCTTCATAGTAATCTTGATCTAAACTATTATAAATTTTTAAAAATTCTTGTAGGGCATCATCATTTTTCCAATTTGCACCTCCCAAAATAACTTTGTTATTATTATAAATTATTATACCGGTTGTTAAACTGGTAACTATTGCTGTTATTACTATTATAATTCCCACGGCTTTTAAAGAAAAGCCAACAGGTTCTTTCTTCAACTTCATCACCTTACTCTAGTAAATATTATCATATTTTTTGGCATTTGAAAAGAGAAGTTAATCTTTCTTCTCTGTTACCTTCAATTTTTTGGCTATATTATCAATTCCTTCATTATATTCAACAATTTTACCGTCTTTAACTTTTATTAAAGTTCCGTCTTTTATTTTTAGATCAGC
>CALVWG010000117.1 GCA_944364655.1 uncultured Bacilli bacterium
ATTGGAACAAGGTGTTTATTATGAATAAAAAATGTTTAGGATGTGGAGTTAAATTACAATCGGAAAATGAACTAATTAAAGGATATGTTAAAGACATTAAAATGGACTATTGCATGCGTTGTTTTCGCTTAAAACATTATCATGAAAAAAGTGATATGGAATTTTTGGTTGATAATCAAAAAATTATTGATTCTGTAAACAATATTGAAGGATTCGTTTTTTTCTTTATTGATATATTAAATCTTTATAGTGAAACAATTAATTTATTTAAAAAAATAAAGAGACCTAAAATATTAGTTATTAGTAAAATTGATACTTTTGGCAAAGAAATATCTTTTAATGTTATAAAAAATTGGTTAAATAAATATTTTAAAATAACTGAAGAAATAATTTTTATTCAAAATTCTTTTACTAGTTCTAATAAAATTCTTAATGTGATTGAAAATAAAAATGAATATGAATTTTATTTTTTAGGAATAACTAATGCTGGTAAAAGTACTCTTTTAAATAAATTAATTGAAAATTTAGAAAATAAGAAAAATTTAATAACAGTAAGTGAAATGCCAAATACAACTTTAGATTTTATTAAGATTTTTTTACCAAATGGCAAAACTATTTATGATTCGGTTGGCTTAACATATAATTATTGTTTTGATGACTATGATTTTATGCAAAAAACATTGATAAAAAAGCCAATTAATCCTAAAACTTTTTTATTAAAACCTTTTACTTATTTAACTATTGAAAATAAAATATATATTGAAACGGTTAATTTAAACAGTATTACTTTTTATGGTAGTAATAATTTGTTAGTAAAAAAAGAATATAATAAAGAATTAGGTGAACCTTTATTAATTAATGTTAAAGATAAAACAAACGTTTATTTAAAAGGAGTAGGCTTTTTATATTTGAAAACAGCTGGAAAAATTAAAATTTATGGAATAAGTAAAGAGAATGTAGTTGTTGAGACATCTTTTTTAGGAGGTGATTTTTATGGGCAAAATTAAAGTAATGAGTGAAAATTTAGCCAATAAAATTGCTGCTGGAGAAGTTGTAGAAAAATGTAGTTCAGTTGTTAAAGAATTGTGTGAAAATAGTATTGATGCTGGCGCTAAAACGATTTTAATTAATTTGGAAGAAGGCGGCAAGAAAAAAATTGAAGTAATTGATGATGGTAGTGGTATGAATGCAGAAGATGCAAATTTAGCTTTTCAAAGACATGCAACTAGTAAAATTTATAAAGATGATGATTTGTTTTTTATCGATACGTTAGGGTTTCGCGGTGAAGCTTTACCTTCAATTGCCAGTGTTTCAAAGTGTGAATTGAAAACAAGTGACGGGGAAGTAGGAACGCATATTGTTATTGAAGGCGGTAAAAAAATTTTAAATGAAAAAACTGATGTTCGAAAGGGAACAAGTATAAAAATAACGAATCTTTTTTACAATACACCTGCTCGTTTAAAATATTTAAGAAGTGAGCAAGCTGAACTAGCTAGTTGTGTTTCATTTGTTGAAAAATTAGCTTTATCACATCCTGAAATTGCTTTTACTTTAAATCATGATAATCATTTAGTTGTCAAAACTACGGGTAGTAATGATTTATTAAAAACAATTCATGAAATATATGGCTTACAAGTTTCTTCTAAAATGCTTCCTATTAAAGCTAGTAATGATGACTTTGATCTTTTTGGTTATATATGTAAACCAGAAATTTTAAAAAGTAATCGTAATCACATGATTGTAATGGTTAATGATCGAATCGTTAAAAATTTTGAAATAAATAAGGCTATAAATGATGCTTACTACACATATAAACCTGATATTAAATTTCCTATTGTTGTTTTAAAAATAAATACTGATCCTACTTTAATAGATGTTAATATTCATCCAACTAAACAGGATATAAAATTATCAAAAATGGATGTTTTATATGATTTGATTTTAAAAACTATAAAAAATGCATTATATAAATCTTTGCTTGTTCCTGATGCTCTTTTAAGAACACCTTTAGTAAGTAATAAACCAAAAGAAGTGATTGAAAATATTGTAAAAGAGCAAGAGGAAGTTTATGAAGCTTCTAAAATTCAAACGGAGTTAAATTTAAATGATGATAACGAAGAAGAAAATGTTATTGAAAATCCAGAAATGAAGGAACTTGTTTTGTATCCAGTTGGCCTTGCTCATGGTACTTATATTATTGCTGAAAATGAAAGTGGAATTTATTTAATAGATCAACATGCTGCTCAAGAAAGAGTAAATTATGAAAGAAATATGGCTGCTTTAAAAGCAAAAGAAGTTCATACTACTAATTTACTTTTTCCTATTACAATTGAACTTTCAAGTAGTGAATTTTTGAAAGTAAAAAAGGAAGAAGATCATTTAAAAGAACTTGGCTTTGATATTGAAGAATTCGGTTTAAATACTTTTATTATTAAAGGACATCCAACTTGGCTTCGGGAAGGGTATGAAGAAGAAAGTATAAGAAGAATAATTGATTTAATTGTTGGGGGAATAAGTAAATTAGATCCCGTTAAATTTAACGAATCTGTAGCAATTACTTTAGCTTGTAAAATGAGTATTAAAGCCAATATGCATATTTCTCATGAAGCACAAGAAGAACTATTAAAAGAATTATGTGCCTGTGATAATCCATATAACTGTCCGCACGGCAGACCAACAATTATTAAATTTAGTAATTATGATTTGGAAAGAATGTTTAAAAGAGTTATGAATTAATAGAATAGAGTGATTTAAATGATTTTATGTATAGTTGGGCCAACGGGAGTTGGTAAAACAAAAATGAGTATTGAACTTGCTAAAAAAAATAATGAAATTATTATTAATTCTGATGCAATGCAAGTATATAAAGGATTAAATATCGGAACAGCTAAAATTACCGAAGAAGAAAAAGAAGGAATTCCTCATTTTCTTTTTGATTTTGTTGATCCAAAAATTAATTATACTGTGGCAGATTATCAAAAAGATGCAAGAGAATTATTAGAAAAATTTAAGAATAGAAATATTATTTTTGTTGGAGGAACAGGTTTATATTTAAAAGCTGCTTTGTATGATTATCAATTTAAAGAAGAAAAAAAATTAATTGATTATTCCGGCTATAAAAATGAAGAATTGTTAAAAATGTGTTTAAAAAAAGATCCTAATTGTTCTATCCATGTTAATAATCGGCGACGTTTAATAAGATTTTTAGAAAGAGAAGAAGAACCAATTAAAGCTAAACCTTTATATGATTTTAAAGTGATTGGTTTAACTACAAATCGAGAAAATTTATATGATATCATTAATAAACGTGTTTTGAAAATGATTGATATGGGGTTAGAAAAAGAAGTTAGATATTTTTATGATTTAAATATTAGAAGTAAAGCTTTAACAACTGGAATAGGTTATAAGGAGTTTTATGCATATTTTGATCAAAAATGTTCTTTAGATGAAACTATACAAAATATTCAAAAAAATTCAAGACATTATGCTAAGAGACAATATACTTTTTTTAATCATCAATTACCTGTAAAATGGTTTAATGTTAATTATAATGATTTTAGTTTAACAATTAATGAAGTTATAGATTATATTGAACAAGAAAAAACAAGAAATAGTTAATTTTCTTGCTTTTTTAATTCAGGATAAAAAGTTGGTTTGAATTGATGTTCAGTAACTTTTACTTCGCCACTTGTATCTGCTTCTTCTAATTGATTAGTTGTTATTAAAAAGTATTTATGTTGAAGATAGTCAGTACCATCACTGCTAACTGGATCGTCCCAAGTTAAATCTAAGTGAAGCCATTTATTATCTATCAATACAGCATTCCAAACGTGTCCTTCTGTATCACTATTTTCATCTGGTGTCATAGCAACCTTAAAATTTGGAACATTTAATTTTTCTAAAAATAGAGCCATAGCGTCAGTATAGCCGTTACAGGTTGCATATCCTTCAATTAAAGGCCCATAGGCAATGTAAGATTTATAAATGCTATTTCCTTCGTTATTTCTTGTAACATCATATTTAGTATTGTTAATTATATAATCATGAATTGTTAATATTTTAGTGTATAAATCCATATTATCATTAATAATGCTATTATATATTTCATCAACTTTTTTATTTATGATATCTTCTTGTTCTTCAGTATAAAAATATTCAATTGAGACCGTTATTTCGCCACTTTCATTAATAACTGTTTTAACATTAGAAAAACTATTATATGGATGAACATAATTATTTAAATGAGTTAATAAATCTTGATCATTACTTAGTTTTTTTACATCATCTAAACAATTTATATATTCACTAGGACAATAAAAAGTAAATTCTTTCCAGCCATGATTAACAATTGTAAAATAAATATTTTTTAAATCGCCAAAACTAAAAGGCATAAAGTTAGTTACATTTTGAACAAACAAAAAATCATAATTTTTTTTGTAATTATTGGAACTAGGTTCTTTTATCTTGGGATCGTTTAAAGTATATTTCATTAAAAAATTGCTCCAATTATTGGCATTAAAAAAGACAAATAATAAAATAAATAAACAAATTAAAGGAACAATAAAGCGTTTTAGTAAACTTTTCATTTTTTCATCACATCTTAATTTTAACAGATAAAAATATTAAGAGCAATTATAATTTGTAATTTTGAATAATTATGCTATAATTAGACATTGTATTACAAAGGAAGCGATTTTATGCAAAAAAATTTTGGCTATGAATTAGAGTTTAAAGGCGCAATTTTGGAAAATTTGGCTCAGAAATATTCAATACCTTTATATAAATTACAAGATGTAGTACCTTATGATAGATATCACTTAAAAAACGAAATATTTGTATCTGAATTATGTGATAATGTTTTTAATAGAGAGGCTGATTTAACTAAGGGTGGGGAATTAATTTCGCCAATTTTAAATGATTATGGTAAATGTTTAAGAGAATTAAAATTTTTTTTAGAAATTTTAAAAAAAGAGGGTGCTTATATTAACCCTAATTCTTTAAATACGGGATTTCATATTCATTTAGATCGTTCTTTTTTATCAGGGTGGGATTCGTTTGAAAAACTTTTAAAATTTTTATATGCGTTTCAACCAGAAATTTATGATTATTCGAAAGGAAATCATGAATCTATTCGAAAAAATATATTTGAAGATGCTAAACCTTTGACTCCTTCTTTGGTAGAGTTTTTAGTAGAGACTGGTAAAATAGAATTTTTAAGTTTCAAAGGCAATTGTATTCTTCTTGATCAAAAAACTTTTGAACTTCGTTATTTCAATAGTTCTTTAGATATTAATACATTAGATTCTTATTTTAAATTTGCTTTTAATTTAAGAGATTATATAGCGAGTGAAAAAAGTGATATGGAATTATTGAATTTTTATTTTCAAAAAGCTTTGAGGGATGAAAAAAATTTAACTTTAAATCGTAAAAGATATAAAGTTATGAAAAATATTTTAAACATTTAAAAAAGAAATGACATTAAGCCATTTCTTTTACTTTTTTTGCAAGTCTTGATTTTTGACGGTCAACAGTATTTTTCTTTACTAGACCTTTACTTAAAGCGCGATCCATATATTTTTGAACATCAGCAAGGAGTTTTTGAGCATTTTCTTTATCTCCAGCTAGAATTGCTTTATCACAGTTACGAATACAGTTTTTAACACGAGCTTTTAATTCATGATTATTCTCTGTTCTTTTAGCAATTGTTTTAATTGCTTTCTTCGAACTTTTAATATTAGCCATAATAATCTCCTTTCTTTGATAAATCATATATAATTCTAACAGAAATAATTTTATTTTACAATCATTTTCTTTTAAAAGTTACATCATTTTCTTTTAAAAGTTACAAATAATCTAAAAAATTAATGATTATTAAGATTTAGAGCTTCACTAGCAGCTTTTCGATAGGCTCTAGTAAGACCGCCAGCTCCTAATTTAATTCCACCATAATATCTAACGACAAAAATGGCTCGGTTTTTTAAATTGTTTTGTTCTAGGGTTTGATAAATAGGCATTCCACTAGTACCACTAGGTTCTTTATCGTCACTTTTGGCGGCAGTATTATTTAAAATGTAAGCATATGGAATATGACGAGCTTTTTTATGTTCTTTTCGTAATTTTTCTAGTATTTCTTTTGCTTCATCTTTAGTTTCAATTATATAATAATAGGCAATAAATTTTGATTTTTTAATTTCTAATTCAAAAGTATTTAAAAGTTTCACATAAATCACCTTAATTTATGATACAATAAAAACAGTTAAAAGGAAATGGGGTAGGAGCATGTTTAAGGAAAAACTTTCACAAATTCCTAATAAACCGGGAAGTTATCAAATGCGTAATAAAGATGGAGTAATTATTTACGTTGGTAAAGCTAAAAATTTACATAAACGTGTTAACTCTTATTTTAATCGAACTCAAACTGGAAAAACAGCTAAAATGATTAGTGAAATTGCTGATTTTACTTATATTGTTACAGCAACAGAATTAGAGTCTTTGTTGTTAGAAATAAATTTAATTAAACAATATAATCCAAAATATAATGTTTTGTTAAAAGATGATAAAAGTTATCCTTATATTGAATATATAGAATCACCTTATCCTAAACTAAAAGTTTCAAGATATTTACAAATTAAGAAAAAGGATCACAAAAAACTTTTTGGACCTTATCCAAATGCTTATGCTGCCAGAAGAATTGTTAATTTATTAAATCGGTTATATCCTTTGAAAAAATGTGATGGCAATCCTAAAAAAGTATGTCTTTATTATCATATTGGTGAGTGTCTTGGATATTGTGAAAAAAAAGTGTTGGATAGCGATTTAAAAAAAATGCAAGATGAAATATTAGGCTTTTTAAATGGCAATGATAAAATATTAAAAGATAAAATTTTGGCTAAAATAAATGATTATAGTAAAGCACTAAATTTTGAATTAGCATTAGAATTAAAAAAAGAATTAGATTATATTAATATAATTTTAGACAAACAAAAAATTACTTTGCAAGATTTAACGAATCGCGATTGTATAGGATATTATTTTAATAATGGTTATATTTCAGTACAAATTTTATTTTTAAGAAATGGTAAATTAATAGGGGGACACACTGATTTGTTTCCAATTGTTAGTGATTTAGAAGAAGAAATGGATAGTTATATAACAAGATTTTATGCTCGGCATGAAATACCAAAAGAAATATTAGTGGCTCAGGAAATTGCTTCACCAGTTTTGACTTCTTATTTTGAAAATAAAATTGTTGTTCCGTTAAAAGGGCAAAAAAAGAAAATTTTAGAGATGGCTACAGAAAATGCTAAGATTAATTTAGAAAATGAACTAGAATTAGTGTTAAAGAAAGAATATTTTACGGAAGAAGCAAATGAAGAGTTAAGAAAAATATTAAAATTGCCTATCTTGGATCGAATAGATTTATTTGACAACTCTAATTTGTTTGGTGATTGGAGTGTTTCAGGAATGGTTGTATTTAAAAACGGTAAACCAGCTAAAAATGAATATCGTAAATACAAAATAAGTTTTGATAAAAATGATGATTACGGAATGATGCGAGAAGTTATTTATAGACGATATCAAAAAGCTTTAGTTGAAAAAACTGAACTTCCTAATTTAATAATAGTTGATGGAGGAATAGGACAAATAAATGCTTGTAAGGAAATATTAAATGATTTAAATTTAGCAATTAAAGTGTGTGGCTTAAAAAAGAATGATAAGCATCGAACTAATGACTTAGTAGATGGTGATACATTAGAACTAATTGATATTCCGAAAGATTCAAATGTATTTCATTATTTAACAAGAATGCAAGATGAGGTACATAGATATACTATTACATACCATAGAACTGTTAGAAGTAAAGGAAGTATTGGAAGTGTGTTAGATAACATTCCAGGAATAGGCGCTAAAAGAAAAAAAGAGCTTATTAAGGAATTTGGAAGCGTTACAAAAATGGAAAACGCTAGCGTTAATGAATTGGCAAAAATTATTCCAGAAAATGTAGCCGTTTCTTTAAAAGATTATTTAAATAGTCGAAAAAATGCTAATGAAAAAAAGCTTTAATTAAATATTATTTTCTAATAAGATAAAATAGATGTCAAATTTCTGAAAAAAACTTTTTTTAAATCTTTCTGAAATTGACATCTTTTTTAAGTTTTCGTATACTGTTATTAATAAAGGATTGATTATGATGAGAATAAAATATAAAGTGTCTTTAGTAATTTTGGCTATTTTGATTTTGGGGTTAGTAGGCATTGAAATTAATTATCAGGCTTATCAAAAAAATAATGATGATTTAAGTGCATTTATTAAAGTAGAAGAGGGTTTGTCTATTAACTATTTGAATGGAAAAAGTATTGAAGTAAAAAAAGGGGAAAAAAGTGTTTCTTTTTCAGTAACAAATCAATTAGATGAAGTGCTTTATTATAATATTGAAATTGCTAAAATAAGTAAAGATATTAGTAATGTAAGTTATCGTTTGTCTTCTGATAATCCAAAAGTTTCAGAAGCAATTGGTAATTTAGAACAAAAATCTTTAGTTTCTAGAATAGCTATTAATCCTTTAGAAACTCATCGTTATACATTAGAAGTAATAAATAGTAATATGGATGATTTTAATTTTGAATTAGATGTAGCAGTTGAAGAAGTTGATAATTCATTTGCCAATAATATTTTAAATAATAATGTAATTAAAGAAAGTGCCGCGACGGCTTTTAATGTTAGTGCAACTACAAATGAGGGCTTAATTAAACAAAGTGCAGAGCATGGAGATATTTACTACTTTAGGGGAAGTGTTGATAATAATTATGTTTCATTTGCCAATAATATTTGGCGAATAGTTAAAATTAATGAAGATAAAACAGTAAAATTAGTTCTTGATAAAACAACTGAAAACTTAGCTCAAATGAATACAACAGAAATGGTTGGAAATATTGATTTTTTAAGTAGTAATATTTTTCAAAATTTAAATAATTGGTATGATCTTTATTTAAAAGAATATGATGATTACATTGCTGGAACTTACTATTGTTTTGATAATAGTGTTACAACTAATTCCTTAGGAAATATTGATTATTTAGCTAATACTCGTTTATTTATTGATTATATGCCTACTAATACTTGTAGTGGGATAAATATTTCTTCAAAAATAGCTTTATTAACCGCTGATGAAGTAGTTATGGCTGGAGCTTCTGTTGCTGAAAATAAAAATTATTATTTATATTTAAATGATTTACAAGCTTCTTGGTGGACAATGACGCCTAATAAAAAAGAAAATAATACTATTTCATATATAACTGTTAATAAAGATGGAGCTTTAGTAAAAGATGTTTTGGAAGATTCAACAGCCTTTATAAGACCAACAATTACTATAGGCCGTAAAGTAAAATCGACAGGTACCGGAGTTGTTGATGATCCATATGTGTTAAATTGGCCGTAAAGCGTGTACATGTCACACGTAAAATATAATGTATATATTAATGTAAAGTGGTCGAAATAATTGACTACTTTTTTATTTTTTTGATAAACTAATAACAGGTGAGCAAAATGATAGATATATTAAAAGATGTTATAGATATATTTGGAGGCTTTGGCATCGTTGATTACATTCTTTATATTGCTGTAGTAACATTAATAATTTTGATAGTATCGTTAATATATGTAATGAAAAATGAAAATAACGAAAATGAATTGGAAGATAAAGAGGTTGAAAAAGTGAGTAGAGAGATAGTAAAAAAAAATGATTTTGATGATGAATTAGATTTAAAAAATTTGGTAGAGACTATTGATGAAAAGCCAAAATCGCCAGTAAACTTGACAGCTTATGAAGAAGAACAAGAAAAAAAAGCTATAATTAGTTATGATGAATTAATAAATAATTCGGATAAAAAAGAAATATCTTATGACGATGAATTATTAATTGACGATATTATTCCTGTTAAAAAAATTCAAACTGCTGATTTAGAACTTCCTAAATTTAAAAATACGTCTATTATATCTAATTTGGATTTAAAACAAAAAGAACCTAAAATAGAAGTTGATTCTGGTAATACTTCATCTAAATTATTTTCGTATGAAAAAGAAGAAGCTTTTTTAAAAGCGTTAAAAGAATTAAATGAATTGTTAAATTAAAAGTTACATGATAAAATATATGTAACTTTTTTTTGAGGTGAATTTATGAAGTTTAAAATTTATACATTAGGTTGTAAAGTAAATGCATATGAATCAGAAATGATGAAAGAAAAAATGCTAGCTAATAATTTTGTTTATGATGAACTTAATCCTGATATTATTATCGTTAATACTTGTAGTGTTACAAATACAGCTGATCATAAATCGGAAAAAATGGTTAGACATTTTAAAAGGGAAAATCCTAATGCCATTTTAGCTGTTTGTGGTTGCTCTTCACAAAACGATGCTTCGAAGTATGAAGAAATAGGAGTCGATATTTTAATTGGTAATAGACAGAAAAGTGAAATTGTTAAGCTTATTAATAATTTTTTAGAAACAAAAACAAAATATGAATTTATTGATAAAAACCGAAAAATTTGTTTTGAAGATATGCAAATAAGTAAATTTACAACTCATACTAGAGCTTTTGTAAAAATTGAAGATGGATGCGATAATTTTTGTAGTTATTGCGTAATTCCACTTGTTAGAGGTAGTATTAGGCATAAAGATTTTAATTTGGTTTTAAAAGAAGTAGAAGAATTAGTAAAAAATGGTCATCAAGAAATAGTTTTTACAGGTATTCATACTGGTTCTTATAATAGCATGGGACATGATTTGACTGATTTAATTCATGAGGTAAGTAAATTAGAAAATTTAAAAAGAATTAGAATTTCATCAATTGAAATTACAGAATTAGATGCTAAATTTTTAAAAGAATTACAAATGAATTCTAAAATTTGTAATCATTTGCATATTCCTTTACAAGCTGGTTCAGATTTTATTTTAGAAAAAATGAATCGAAAATATAATATAGAAAAATTTACTGAAATTATTAATAATATTAGAGATATTAGACCAGATATATCAATAACCACTGATGTAATAGTGGGCTTTCCATTTGAAAATGAAGAATTGTTTCAAGAAACATTAAATACTGTAAAAAAACTTAAATTTAGTAAAGTTCATGTTTTTCCTTATTCTGTTAGAAAAGGTACAAAAGCAAGTTTAATGAAAGAACAAGTTTTAGAAAATGTTAAGCATGAACGTAGCAAAAGATTAATAGAATTATCTAATGAATTAGAAAATATATATGCCCAAAAATTTTTAAATAAAAGTTTAGATGTTTTAATTGAAAAAAGTGGAGACTATAGTATTGGAACAACTTCTAACTATTTAAAAGTAAAAGTTAATAAAAAAATAGCAAACAATACTATTGTTAAAGTCTTGATTAAAAGGATAGAAAATAAAATTTTAATAGGAGAAATAATCGATTGATAATTTATTAGATTACTCTAGTATTTTTAAAAATTATTTGATAAAATAATAAAGAAGAATATGAGGGTGAAAAGATATGTTTCAAACTTCTGAATTAAAAGAATATCAATTATTTGATAATCAAATTTACAAAGGAAAAATTTATTTTAATCCTTTAATAAAAAATAAAGGGGAAACGACAAGACCGTTTATCCGAAATGGTTTAAGAAAGCTTATTTCAATTGGACGAGTTAATTATGAGTTTTTAGATCAATTTATTATTAAATCTTTAAATGAAATTTATACTCATATTAATGATACTAAAGATCGTGATTTAGTTGCAGATAAAATAAGAAATTACCAAGAATTATATTCGCTTTGGCAAAGGGTTATTTTAGCTCGTCAAAATAATGATTTAAATGTAAATAATTATTATGATGATTTGCTTTATCGTTTATATTTATTAGGATATAAAAATTAGTAATGTAAATAGATAGAGACATTAATTAAAAATTATGTTATTATATTTATATAGAAAAATATTATAGCCTACAAAAAGTTTGTGAGGATTGGGGATTGTAAAATGAACATGAAAAAAAATAAAAAAAAGAAGATCATAATTATCGCAATTATATTTATTTTAGTTTTGGCAATTGTTGGAGCTAGTTATGCGTATTGGGCTTTTTCTTTAAATCAGGTTAGAAATAATAGATTACTAAGTAGTTGTTTAAATGTGACTTTAACAAGTGATAGTGACACTATTAGTTTGCAAAAAGCTTATCCGATTTTGGATGCTGATGGGATGGAACAAATTCCATATACTTTTACGATTAAAAATACATGTGATACATTTATAAGTTATGATATATCTTTAGGATTACTTGAAGAGACTACTTTAAATAGTAAATATGTCGCTGCTGTACTAGATAAAAACGAAATAAAATTATTAAGTGAATATCCCGAAAAAACTTTAGATGGATATAAAGAGGCAAGAGTATTGCATTCAGGAAGTTTAGCTTTTGAAGATGAGGTAACTTTTAATTTAAGAATATGGATGGATGAAAGTGTTACGGCTAATGATACTGATTCGATGAATAAAGTTTTAAAAAGCAAAATAGTAGTAACAGCAAATATTAGTACTTATAGTCCAGTTGATCTTGGCTTTACAACTTTAGCAGATGCAATGCTTGTTAATGAATATCAATCTACTAGTTTAGAATCAGCTAAAGAAAGAATTGCAAAAAAACAAACACCAACTTTTTCTAAACCTGCTCCAATTACAGAATGGCAAGAGGTTCATGATACTAATTTAAGTTCTGTAGTTTCAACTATGCCTCATCCAGATTTAGTAGGTCAAGGGGGAATTTATTCAAACCTAACAAATGAAAATATTTTACCAGTTTTAGGTACAGGTTACACATTTAATAGTGAAACAGGAAAATATGCATTAACGAATTATCAAGCTGTAGATCCAACGACTCTTAATTATAGTCAACAAGATTATTATTATTGTGAATCAAATTTTGGTACAGATGTTAATGGTAATATTACATTATATAGGTACTCATCAAATTGCGCACTTATTTATAAAGTTGTTGGCGCTACTAAAGAAAATGGCACAACTACTGGATCAAATGGAGTAGAAATAAAAACGGTAAATTATCGTATAACGGCTCATAAATATAATCAATTAGAACTTGTAAGTGATAAATCAGATAAGGGATTATATATTATGGATGATGACTATGGAACCAGTTATTATTATCGTGGTAGTGTTACAAATAACTATGTTAAATTTGCAGGATATTATTGGCGAATAATTAGGTTAAATGGTGATGGAAGTGTTAGAATGCTCTATGCTGGGACTAGTCCAACGGCAGCAGGAACAGATTTAAATATGAGGCTTACTGATAGTAATTTAGGGTTTACAAATAGAACCACTTCACCATTTAATACTACTAAGAATAATCCAGGTTATTTAGGTTATATGTATGGTAATACATTAAATAGTAGTTATGCAGAAACAAATGCTAATGAAAATGATTCGGAAATTAAAAAATATTTGGATAGCTGGTATAGACAAAATATTGTTGATAAAGGTTTAAGTAGTTACATGGCAGATGCTGGATTTTGTAATGATCGAAGTATAGCAAGCACTGCTAATAATGGTGATGGTGTTCAAGCTTCAGGAAAAAATTCAACTTATGCAGGATATCAAAGATATTATTTGCTAAAAAGTCCTAAATTGGTTTGTCCAAATGCAAGTAATGATTTATTTACATTAAATGGAAATAGTAAAGGAAATCAAGCTTTAACATATCCAATAGGTTTAATAACTGTAGATGAACTTATGTTATCAGGCTTAGTGTCCGGTTATGTAAATAAATTAGCATATACATATTCAAGTTACACTTATTGGGGAATGACACCAACTTCTTTCATTGCTAATAATGCAGCGGCTAATTTATTTACTGCTAATAGTCTAGGTTATGCAAATAATTATGATGTTGCATCTTGGGTAGGCATAAGAGCTGTAATAAATTTAGGTTCAGATGTAGAAATTACTGGTGGAATAGGAACAGCTAATGATCCATTTGTTGTAAAAACAGCTTAAATTGTTTAATTTAAATAAGTTTTATAAAATTTTATAAAGCTTATTTTTTTATGTAAATCACAAAATCATAAAAGCTTATTTTTTTATGTAAATCTATTGGAAATAAAAGTTTTTTTATGTTATAATTTAAATGTTAAAAATAATTAATAAAATAGGAAGGAAAATAAAAATGTCAAAAGAAAAAGAACAAATCAAAAATACCCAGGGGGGGGGGTTATAAGTTTAGAAATAAGAAAATACTTATAACTTTAATAATAATAGGAATAATATGTGTAATAGGAATAAGCTATGCTTATTGGCAAATTACATTAAATCAAACAAAAAATAATAAAATAACGAGTAGTTGTTTAAATATAAGTTTAACAGAAGAAAGTAATGCAATAAATTTAGAAAAAGCATATCCCATAACAGATGAAGAAGGAATGCAATTAGAACCATATACTTTTACAATCAAAAATACCTGTGATTCATTCATAAGTTATGAAGTTGATTTAGGAATACTAGAAGAAAGTGATTTAAGTACTAGTTATGTAGCAACGGTTATAGATAAAAATGCTATAAAATTATTAAGTGAATATGAAGAAACAAAAATAGACGGATATAAAGAAGGAAGAGTACTACAAACAGGAAGTTTAGCTTATGAAGATGAAGTAACATATAATTTAAGAATGTGGATGGACGAAAGTGTAACAATGGAAGATGTAGATTCAATGAATAAAACACTTATGTCAAAAATAATAGTAACAGCCAGTGTAAGTAATTATAGTCCAGTAGATCAAGGATTTACAAAATTAGCAGATGCCATGCTTGTAAATGAATATCAATCAACAAGTGTAGAAGATGCAAAAGCAAAGATAGCAAGTAAACAAGCACCAGATTTTACAAAAACAGCTCCAATAATAGATTGGCAAGAAAAACATGAGCAAACAACAACTACAACAACAGCCACCCTTCCTCATCCTGATTTAGTAGGTCAAGGAGGTATATATAGCAAACTAACAGCAACTAATATTTTGCCAAGAATAGGAACAAGTTACACATTTGATTCAGAAACAGGAAAATACACAATAACCAATTTACAATATGTAGATCCAACAACAATAAGTGATTATAATTCAAAAGATTATTATATTTGCTCTGCAGGGATGAATACAGATGCGAGTGATAATGTAACACCATATCAAAATATTTCAGGATGTACAACTATATATAAAATTGTAAGTGCTACTAAATCAGAAAGTACAACAACAGGAACAGGTGGAACAAGGATAAAAACAATGGTATATAAAATAACTAGTTATGCTTATACACAAACAGAGTTAGAAAGTGACAAATCAGATAAAGGATTATATACCATGAATGATGCAGACGGTACGAGTTATTATTATAGAGGAAGTGTGAATAATAATTATGTGCTATTTGGTGGATTTTATTGGAGAATCATCAGATTAAATGGAGATGGAAGTATTAGATTATTATATGCTGGAAAAACTTCTGATGCAACAGGCAATAATTTGAATATGATTTTAACAGATAGTAGTTTAGGATATAATAATAAAAGTACAATTCAGTTTAATACAATAAAAAATAATCCTGGATATGTAGGATACATGTATGGTAATATATTAAATAATAGTTATGAAGAGACTAATGCAAATGAGCAGGATTCAGAGATCAAAAAATATTTAGATAGTTGGTATAAACAAAATATAGAAGATACAGGATTAAGTGAATATATATCAGATTCTGGATTTTGTAATGACCGGAGTTTATCAACCGTAAGTAATAATGGAGATGGCGTTCAAACAACAGGAAAACACACATATTATGCAGGATATCAAAGATACTATCAAGCAAAAGAACCAATATTAACCTGTCCAAATGCAAGTAATGATTTATTTACGTTAAGTGGAAATACAAATGGAAATGAAGCATTAACATATCCAATAGGCTTAATAACAGTAGATGAATTAATGTTATCCGGATTAGCCGATGGCTATTTAAATAAATCAGCATATACATATTCAAGTAGTACTTATTGGGGGATGTCTCCGAGACATTTTAGTGTTACTAGTACGTCGGCGAATGAGTTCGGTGCTAATAGCGCAGGCAGTGCAGGTAGCTACTGGGTCACTTTTACGCATGGTGTTCGCGCGGTTTTGAATCTGAAATCTGATACTCAGATTACAGGTGGAATCGGTACGGCAAATAACCCTTATGTTGTAAAAACAGCATAATTTTGTAAAAAACTTTTTAGATTAAAATAAAAAGTTTTTTTTATGTTATAATTAGATAGGTGATCATCTATGCAAAAAATAATTGGTAAAATTAAAACAACTATTTTTCAAGCTAATTCTGGTTTTTTTGTTGGAACTTTTCGAGTTAAAGAAACACCAAATGAAGAATTAAAAGATATTGTTAATAAAACAATAACAGTAACTGGTTTAATTTTGGAACCCAATGAAGAAGAACTTTATGAATTAAATGGAACATATCAAAAACATGATCGTTATGGATATCAGTTTCAGTTTCAAAGTTATGATAAAAAAATTCCGGAAGGAAAAGACGGAATAATTGACTTTTTGGCAAGTCCATTAATTAAAGACTGTGGAATTAAAACAGCTACCCAAATTGTTAATACTTTAGGGGAAAATGCATTAGAATTAATTAAAGAAAATCAGGAAAATTTATTATTAGTTCCTGGAATGACTTTAAAAAGAGCTGCAAATATTTATTTAAGTGTTTTAGCTCATTCTAAAATTGATGATATGTTAATTACTTTAAAAAATAAGGGCTTTTCAATAAGTGAAGCAACAAAGCTTGTTAAAATATATCAAGATAAAACTTTAGTTTTTTTAGATGAAAATATTTACTATTTTAAAGAATATATATCTTTTGATAAATTAGATCGGATTTTTTTAACCAATAATGAATTTTTAGATTCTTTAAGATTATTAGAGTGTACATTAGAAGCTATGGAACGCAAATGTAATAGTACAGGTGATACATATTTAAATGTTTTGGAAATATTAGATTCTTTAAAATCTTATTTTAAAATAATAATAACTGAAGATGAATTATTATCAATTTTAAAAACTTTACAATCTAAAAAACAAATAGTATGGGAAGACGATAAAATCTTTTTGCAAAAGTATTATGAAATGGAAGATGCTATTGCTCATGTTTTAAAACGTAAATTGACTTACCCTAAAAAACAATTAAATAAATTTAATGAAAAATTAGAAGAATTGGAAAAACTTTTAGGTGTTAAATATAATAATGAACAAAAAGAAGCTATAAAAAAAGCTTTAGAAAATCCTGTTTCTATTATTTCAGGAGGGCCTGGAACTGGTAAAACAACTATTGTTAATGCAATTACGAAATTGTATATTGAACTATATAGATTAAGCCCCATTGATATAACAAGTATAATTGCTTTAATTGCTCCAACAGGAAGAGCCGCTAAAAAATTATCAAATAGTACTAATTTGCCTGCTATGACAATCCATCGTTATTTAAAATGGAATAAAGATACAAATGACTTTGGAGTAAATGAAGATAATAAAAATTATCATAAATTGATCATAGTTGATGAAACAAGTATGATTGATACATATTTATTTTCATCATTATTAAAAGGAACGTTGGAAAGTTCACAAATAATATTAGTTGGGGATACTTTTCAATTACCAAGTGTTGGACCAGGATTGATTTTAAATGACTTAGTAAATTCAAACTTATTTTCATTTAATGAATTAAAAACAATTTATCGGCAAAGCGAAAATTCTTATATACCTTTTTTAGCTAAAGAAATAAAAGAACATTTATTGGATAAAGAATTTAAAGATAAAAAAGATGATTATAATTTTATTGATTGTGATAGTAAAAATTTAAAAGAATTGTTAAAAAAAATTATAAAGAAAAGTATTCAAAAAGGACTTAAAGTAGACGATATTCAAATTTTAGCACCAATGTATAAAGGAGAAAATGGCATTGATAATTTAAATTTTGTTTTACAGGAATTATTTAATCCAAGTGATGAATTTAAAAAAGAGTTAACTTATTTTGATACTATATATCGGGAAAATGATAAAGTTTTACAACTTGTTAATAATCCTGATTGTAATGTTTATAATGGCGATATAGGATATATTGTATCTATTGATGAAAAAAATGGTAATAAAAATAATGCACAAGTTACTATAGATTTTGATGGGAATTTGGTAATTTATAACAAAGAAGATCTTAA
The DNA here is from genome assembly GCA_944364655.1 of uncultured Bacilli bacterium. Taxonomy (GTDB): domain Bacteria; phylum Bacillota_I; class Bacilli_A; order RF39; family UBA660; genus Ventrenecus. The sequence goes on from CALVWG010000117.1 coordinate 18,288, forward strand.
TAATATAAAACATGCTTACGCTATAACTATTCATAAAAGTCAAGGAAGTGAATTTCCGCATGTTATTTTACCAATAAGTAAAAATTATTATAAAATGTTATATAATAAACTAATTTATACAGGTGTTTCAAGAGCAAAGAAAAGTTTGGTAATAATTGGTGAAGAGCAAGCATTTTTAATGGCTATTAATAATGATTATGCTGCGAATAGGAAAACTAATTTATTAAATAAATTGTTAGAAATAAAAATAGAAGTATAAATAAAAGATATTAAGCCACAATAATATTGAGGTGAAAATATGAAAAATATGGTTATAGGTATGGGTTTAGGTATGGCTAGTGGTATGATGGTTGCTAGTTATATGTTAACTAATCCTAAAACAAAACACGAGGCAAATAAAATGCTAGATGATGCTGTTACAACAGCGTCAACAGCTGTTAATGATTTAAAAAGAACAATGCGTAGAAAATAAAAAGCAATAAAGCAAATTTATTGCTTTTTTTCATATATATTAATAGGGATATTTATGAAAATAATTTTTTTGATTTTGTTTGTAATTTTTTTAATTGATTTTTTTTGCTGTATTGTTAGTAGTAAAAGTGACAAATAAAAAGATAATTTATGATTAGTAAATAAAAATGTAATTAAAAGTGATATGGTTTATATTAAATATTATTTTTACAACAGTGTATGTTTATTTATTAAAATTTAAATATAATTTTTAATTTACACCTTTTATTTTATTCTTTAAAAAAAATAAACAATTTGCTATAATAATTTCAGAATAAAGGTGAGTCTTATGAAAGAGAACTTAAGTTTTAAAAATATATTTAAAAGAGAAACGAAACTAGCAAGTTATATAATAATATGTTTAACAGTAGTAGTATTAAGTTTATCATATGCCATGTTTTTTAAAATAGATGGAAATAGTAAAAATCAAGTAGTAGAAGCAGGAGATTTAGTTTTTACTTATGAAAATTCTTCAAAAACAATAACAAGTACAGAAAAAAGTATTTGTTTTACTCCAATGA
>CALVWG010000118.1 GCA_944364655.1 uncultured Bacilli bacterium
CTTAGATACAATGTTATAAGGAGTTTGAAAAAATGAATAATTTTATATTTCTAACTTAAATATTAGATTGTAAAATAAAGAAAAAGATGCTATAAAAATTTTTTAATTTTCTAACATCCCCTTTTTATTTGATTTCTATAGGTTTATTTTCAAAATCTTTATCTATTAAAAACTCATGAATTATTTCTTCTTGATTTTCAAGCGAAATTTCTTCAATTCTATCAACACAACACTTTTCACTAATTAAAATAGCTTCCACTTTTTTTACAGCGTCTTCTAAAACATCATTGACTACAACATAGTTATATTTATGAATTTCATTAATTTCATTGTATGCTGTTTTAAAACGCTCGATAATTTGTTCATTACTTTCCTTACCTCTAGCCTTTATTCTTCTTTTTACTTCAGACATACTAGGTGCCATAATAAAAATTAAAATTGTTTCAGGAAATAATTTTTTAATTTGCTGTGCTCCTTGCACATCAATTTCTAAAATAACATCTTTACCTTTTTCTAGTAGCTTTTTCACTTCTTTTTTGCTAGTTCCATAATATTTACCATATTGTACTTTAGCATATTCTAAAAATTCATCATTTTTAATCATATTTTCAAACTCTTGGTCAGTTACGAAAAAATAATCTTTTCCATCAACTTCACCATCTCTTTTTTCTCTTGAAGTATATGAAGTGGACACTTCTAAATTGCCATTTCGTTTTAAAAGCTCTTGAACAACAGTACCTTTGCCAGCACAAGTAGTTCCAGAAATAATTATCAGTTCACCATTCTTTTTAGATTTTATCATACATTTCTCCCTTTCTTCTTTTATTTTTTATATTTTAAATAATCTTTGTTAAATTCTGAAGCTAAAATACCATTTTTTCTAATTTTTTTATATAACCTTGGTTTAACCATTAAATCGTATTCTCCTATATATTCATAAACCTTTGGCTTAAAATTCAATTTAAATTCATTTAAACCAAAATATGGGTTATCTTTAGTAAAATCACCAGTCATACCGTTTAAATCAGCATAATCAAATTTGTCTTTATAATATTCTAATATTTTAAAATGTAAAAAATAATTAGGATCAAAATTTTTATAAGCTTTATCATAGCCACTAATTAATATTTGAATTCTATTTTTATATTTAATAACTAGTGCACCAGCAATATATATTTTTTCCTTTTTCTTATTTAATTCAGTAGCTAATAGTATATTATTTTTATAAGCTACAAGTTTTCGATCTGAATCCATCTTTTTATTTATGCTTTTTATACTATTATCTTTTTCAATAATTGAATGGAAAACAATATTTTTATTATTTTCATCTTCATATTTTTTTCTAGAATCAATTAAATATTGCTCAGGATCTATACTAACTAAAAATAAATCAATCATATCATTTCTATCAAAAGCATTATAATAATCTTTATAATAAAATTGGCTAGTATGTCTTTTTTTAGAAATAAATTTGTTTAAAATATCAATTCCACTTTTTTCTGATTTTTCAAAAATTAACCCCTTTTGTAAAGATTTATTAATTTTATTTCGAGCATTTTTAGTAATATTTTTTAAATCAAAATTATGTAAAGAAACGATAGCTTGAAAGCGAGGAAGTATAGATTCAAAATATATATTGTCTTTTAATTTTAAATAACCAGCATTGTCTAAAATATCTTTAATATCATAATTCCAATTATAAGTTTTTATGCCTGTTTTAGAATCAACTTCACTTATTACAATTTCTGGATTAATTTTTATAAAAACTATATGTTTTTTCTTATAAAACTTTATAAGGCTATTAGTAAAAGATATTAATAAATTTTCATTAAAATAATCTAAAATAAATCCTTTAGGAGCATAGCCATATTTAAAACCTTTTTTACTTTTTTTGGTTAATATTAAAGATGCAACTTTTATTTGATTATATTCATTGACATAGCCAATTAAATCATAATCATAACCATATTCACTAATTAGCCATGCATAGTTTATTGTTTGATAGTGACTACCTAAAGGACTGGAATTAACAAAATTTGTAAATTCGTCAATAGTTAATTCTCGAAGTGTCATAACATCACCCCTTTTCAAGTGGCTTTTATTATAGCACAAAATACAAAAAAATCAAATTTTAAAAAAATGTCAAAATACAGTAAAAAAGAGTAAAAATAATTAGTTAATAAAAAATAGACAAAAATTAAAAAGAATTGATTTTAACTATTTTTTTCTTCGCAAACATTTATATTTTAAAGCACGACAAAAAGACACCATGTAAAGTGTAAAAAAAACATGTAAAAAGTAGTGATTTCAAAGAACAAATAATGTATAATTTAATCATCAAATCTTAATTGAAAGTTAGTTTCTAAATTATTAAGATCTGAGATTGTGGAAGTAAGTATGCATAGAAGGAAACGACTTACTTCTTTTATTTTAAGTTTTAATGATTTAGTCAAGAGATTGCCTTGTTCTAATAATTGCCTTATAGCATGGGCAAATTGAATAAAGAAATAATGAACTTTCATAGCATTGTTATTTCTACTGTTTAAATGAGAAATGTTGAAAGTTCTATGCTTTTGATTATAGAAACCAACATTTTCTATTTTCCATCTTTTCCTTCCAAGAGATACTATTTCTTTAATATTATTATCATTAATACCCATATTACTAATATAACGAAAAATAGTTGTTTTGTTCTTTTTAGTTTCTATATATTTAAAGGCACTAAGTATATGATTTTTATAATTAATATTAGTAGAAAGATAATAATTTTTATGTTTAACTTCATTGAAGCATTGTATATTACCTTCAAAAGTACTATTAATTTCTTTCAATCTATCAGGTTTTAAATTAAAAATATAATTCCACTTATTTTTTTCACATATTTCTATAATTGGTTCTACAGCATATAAGGCATCTCCAGTAATTATGAATTTATATTTTGGATAATTTTTTTTAATACGTTTAATCATTCTTTTGAAAGCTTTAATTTCACAATCTTGTTTTTGCTTTTCTGTAAGCATTTTTTCATTTTCAATAAATTCTGAATCTAAACTAATAATAATATTACTAATAACTAATTTACATTCTAAAACATACTTATAATAAGAAACTTTTCCATCTTTATGTTTTCTAATAAGACAGTTATTATTAAGATTATAATCATGATTAGATAGACCGGTACCATCAAATACTAATTGGAATGCACCATTATATCTAAACTTATCAAACATTTTAGAACGTATTAAAGTTTTAACAATATACTTTTGAATGCTTCTTAATTCATTAATATCTATATTAACAAATACATCTTGAATAGTTTCCCAGTATTGAAGTTCTCTCAAATCTTGTCCACAGATTTTAGATAAATTTTTAATACAATTGTCAGTATTAAAAGTATCAGAAGAAATGTCAGTCATGGTAGTAAGACCACAAAGAAGACCAAAAAGACGAGTAACACATATTGTTTTCATCTCATATGTTATATAGTTTTTATTTCTAACATCAGTTAAATTACTAAACATTTTTACTAAATAAGAAAGATATTTATTAATAATAGAATATAACTCTTTAATCAAATCTTTATTTTTTCTTAATTCTCTTCTTTGTTTTCTGTTCATTACTACATACCACCTTTTTATCATGTAGTAATTATATCAAATTTATTGCGAAAAAATTTACTCTTTTTTTCTGTCAAAATATACTCTTTTTTTCTGTCAAAATATACTTGACTTTATAAGATAAAAGTTATACAATAAAATCACTTAGTAGAGATAGAAAATTAAGAGTGGCTTTGTTAATGGATATATTAAGTTATATCATGAAATTGTTGCTCTTTGTAAGCTTTATGCTTACGGTTTGAATGATATTTAATTGCGTTAAGCGATAAATGATCATTCTCTATCGATTATCAAGCTATTAAGTGTTGCATGCAATGTGGATCTTGATAGAAAGTAATAATTTGTATCTGTCAATATGAATTATACTTTATTTTCCACTGAAAAATGGGTTGTTTTGACAGGCAACTTGTTTTTTTTATGTTATTAAATAATAATTAGTGCTATAATAAAAATGCTTAGGGAGGTTTTTATGTATAACGAAAAAAAGATTAATAAAAAAAGCAAAAATAATGAAAATGAATTTATTAGTAAATTTTTTAGAAAAAGAACAAAAAGGTTATTAACAAATATTGATATATTATTTAGAAAAATCATGATAATTGAGTTAATTTCTTCAGGCATTATGATTTTGTTAGGAATTTTAGCATTGTTATTTCCAGAGATCAGTGTAACAATTGTGAGCATTATTATTGGATTAAACATTATTGGCATTGGAATAATTGATATTTATGCATATAAAAAAAGAAACGACATAAAAATATTTAAATTTTATTTAGTTTATGGATCATTAGCAATTCTACTAGGAATACTTACAATATTAAATCCATTTTTCTTTAGTCAAATTTTAACGGTTTTATTAGGTATTTATATATTATATTTAGCAATTAATAAATTCGATATAGCGTTAAAATTAAAAAAAATAGAAGAAAAAAGTTGGACCATATTAATAACCTCAGCAATTTTAGAAATATTTATTAGCATCCTTATATTTATTAATCCGTTTAGTAATTTAACCATAATTCAATTAATAGGAGCATTTTTAGTATTAAGTGGTATTATTAATTGCATGAATATAAATTTAATTAAAAATAGAGCCATAGATTTTATGGAAAAACTATAAATTTGCAAAATATAAGAAATTATCATATAATTAAAACAACAGGTGAGAAAAATGAAAATTGAATCAGTTGAGTTAAAAAATATTGCTGTTAGAGAAATTCAATATCCATCAGAAACGTTACCAGAATTTTTGCTAGTTGGCAGAAGTAATGTTGGTAAATCAAGTTTTATCAATGCTTTAATTTGCCGTAAGAATTTTGCTAGAACTTCCAGTAAGCCTGGTAAAACTCAAACTTTAAATTTTTATTTAATAAATGAACAATTTTTTTTAGTTGATGTTCCAGGTTATGGTTATTCTAAATTATCAAAAGAAAACGATCGAAAAATAGGTCTTATGATTGAGGAATACTTGAAAAAAAGAGAAAATCTAACTCATGTCTTTATGTTAATTGATTATCGTCATAAACCAACAGAAGATGATATATTGATGTATAATTTTTTAAAATATTATGACATTCCAATTACAATTATAGCTACGAAATTTGATAAAATAGGCGCGTCATCTCGCACTAAGCAAGATAAGCTAATTAAAGAAACTTTAAAAATAAATGAAAATGATTTTGTTCACTTTTCTGCAACAACCAAAAAAGGAAGAGAAGTAGTATATAGAATTATAGAAGATAGTTTAAAAAAATAAAAACTATCTTTTTTATTTACTAATTTAATGCTAAAATTAAAGAAAGAATTAAGAGGGTAGAAAGAAGGAGATTAAAATTGAAAGCGGCAGTAGTTGCTGTTACTACTACAGACAAAAAAAATATTGAAAAAATAAGAAAAGAAAATTTTGAATTAGATGGAGGACACAGTGCTAATATTTGTTACACTGAGAAAGATTGGGATGAAATAGTAGAAGAAAGCTATGATAAAACTATTAATAGAATTAACGGCAACAAGTCCAATAATCATCATAGTGTTTTTGGCCATGATGAAATATCATTGTATTTTACTGGAATTCCAAAATTATTAGCTATGCTTTTAAATAATGAACACGAATATAATACTAGCGAAAAGTCTGCTAGATATACAAAAATGGCTCCAATTAAAGAAGAATTAGAAATATATGAAAAATGGATAAAAATTTTAGAAAAAGAAATAAAAAAAAGATATCCTAACGAAAAATTTTTGGATGATAAAAAAATTCATAAATTAGCTATGGAAAATGCTAGATATTTTATATCAGTAATGACTCCTACAAAAATGAAATATACAACATCATTTAGACAACTTAATTATATATACTTTTTTTGCTTAAAAATGCTAAATGAACCAACAAAAAACAGATTAATCGAAATTCTAAAACCCAGTTTAGAAGAATTTATAAATTGTTTAGAAAATACAGGATTTATAGATAAAGAAATAACAGATTATCGTAATAGATCTTTTAGCTTAATTGTTGATAATAATGATTTTCCTGAATATTTTGGTAGAGTTTATAGTACGAATTATCAATCTTCATTTGCTTCATTAGCCCAACAACAACGTCATCGAACATTAAATTATAATATGTCTTATCCTAATTTTTTAACATATTATATTCCGCCAATAATTGAAGATAATGAACAAATGAAAAAATATTGGTTAGATGATATGAATTATTTATTTAGCAAAAATTGTGTGCCTCAAGGAACACTAGTTAATATAAATGAAAATGGAACTTATGAAAATTTTATATTAAAATTAAAAGAAAGGTTATGCACAGAAGCCCAACTAGAAACTTGCATGCAATGTAAAAAAACGCTAAAAAAATATATAAAAGCTTTAAAATCAGAAAAAGATAATAGAATGTTGCCAATATTAAATGACTTAGAAAAAATTAATACTGGATCTCGTTGTCAATTTGGGTATCATTGTTCAAAACCATGCGGATTCCAAGAAGGAATAATGTTAACAAGAAAAATATAATCTTGCCATTTCATCGTAATTATGATAAAGTATTAACGAATTGGAGGCAAACTTATGTCAGAAATTTTAGAAACTATTTTATTAATTGTATCAGTAATATTAATTGTATTAGTTTTATTACAAGGAAATAAAGCGAGTGATGCAGGTCAAATTATAACTGGTGGAAATGAAAGATTATTTGGCGTTGTAAAAGAAAGAGGCATGGAACTATTTATAACAAGATTAACTGCCTTTTTAGGAGCTATGTTTGTAATTATTTCTTTGATATTATTCTTAATTTAAAAGTAGACAAAAATCTACTTTTTTTATTTTGTAAAGTTATTTAAGATTTATTGCTCATAAGACAATAAAAATGTATAATTAATACAAGGTGATGCTATGAGAGAACAAGTAATTAACTTATTAACAAATATTCATGAAGCAAAAGATTTAATTACTATAAATGATTTATTAAATTTAGAAACAGCTGATGAATTAAAAGAATTAACTGAGACACTTAATGAACTTGTAAATGAATACATAGTTTTTAAAACAAAAAAAGATAAATATATATTATTAAAAAACTGTCCAAATTTAAAAATAGGTAAATTTTCAGCTAATAAAAAAGGCTTTGGCTTTGTTATTTTAAACAAAGAAGACGATTTGTATATTAATAAAGAAAATATAAACGGAGCGGTCGATGGCGATATTGTTTTAGCAGAAGTACTAAAAAAAGGATTTAAACCAGAAGGACATATTATTAAAGTAATAAAAAGAGAACTACATAATTTAGTTGGTGAAATTATTTTAACTAAAAAAGGACTTAACGTTAAATTAGACGAAGAAAAATTAGATATAGACATTAAATTAGATAAAGAATCTTTAAAAGACTGTGTAGTAGGCCACAAAGTTTTAATTGCGTTAACTAGACAATTAGATAAAAAAAGATATGCTGGTAAAGTAATAAAAATATTAGGTCATAAAGATGATCCTGGAATGGATATTTTAAGCATAGCTTATAAGTATCAAATTGACCCAGATTTTGGGCCAGAAGTTGCAAAAGAATTAGAAGAAATTCCAACTGAAGTTAAAGAAAGTGAATTATTTAACCGTAAAGATTTAACTTCGTGGCAAATTTTTACAATCGACAGCGATCATACTAAGGATATTGATGATGCCATAAGTTTAACCAAGGAAAACGATAACTATATACTAGGTGTTCACATTGCCGATGTTTCAAATTATGTTAAAGAAAATACCGCTTTAGGAGACGCGGCGTACGAAAGAGGAACATCAAATTATTTGGCTAACACAGTTATTCCTATGCTTCCTCACAAATTATCAAATGGAATATGTTCGTTAAATGAAGGCGTAATAAGGCTAACAATGTCATGTGTTATGAAAATTAATTCCGAAGGAAAAATAATTGACTACGATATTTTTGAATCATATATTAAAAGTTCTAAAAAAATGACTTACAATGCAGTTAATAACATAATCATGCGTGACATTGTCGAGCCAGGATATGAACCATTTGTAACTACCTTAAAAGAAATGAATAATCTTGCCCACATTTTACGAAAAGAAAAAATAAAACGGGGTTACATTGATTTTAATTTAGATGAACCAGAAATTATTCAAGATGAAAATGGGGTTGCAATCGATGTTGTTAAAATAAAAAGAGAAGATGGTGAAAAATTAATTGAAGATTTTATGATCGCAGCTAATGAAACAGTTGCTAGTCATATATTTAATATGGATTTGCCGTTTATATACCGAGTTCATGGTACACCTAATGCCGATAAAATTGACGATTTTGTTAATTTATTAAAAGTTTTAGGTTACAAACTTGAAACAAGAGTTGTTGATATGAATCCTAAAACAATGCAAAAAATTCTTCAAGAATTAAACGATAAGCCAGAATTTGCTATTTTATCATCAATGCTTTTAAGAAGTATGAAAAAAGCAGAGTACTCTAAAGAAAATACTGGTCACTTTGGTTTAGCCTCTAAAGCCTATACTCATTTTACAAGCCCAATTAGAAGATTTCCAGATTTAACCGTTCATCGTCTTTTAAAAAAATATTTAGTTGAAAAAGATTTTTCTATACAAACAATCGATTACTTAAATAATAGTCTAGCTCTTATAGCTGAACATTCAAGTGAAAGGGAAGTTGCATCCCAAGAAGCAGAGAGGGATGTAGCAGATATGAAAATGGCTGAATATATGGAAAGACACATTGGGGAAATTTATGAAGGCATAATTGATACTGTTACTAACTATGGTTTTTATGTTGAACTACCAAATTTAGTAGATGGTCTAGTTCATGTAAATACCTTAAAAGGTGATTATTATGAATATGTTCCAGAATTACTTTCATTAATTGGAAAATCAACCAAGAAAACTTATCGAATTGGAGATAAAGTTACAGTCAAATGCATTAACGCCAATAAAGAAACAGCCATGATTGACTTTGAAATAGTGGAGGAAAATAAAAATGGAAGTCAAAAACAAAAAAGCATACTTTGATTATGAAATATTAAAAGAATATGAAGCAGGAATAGAACTAGTTGGTACAGAAATAAAAAGTGTCAGAAAAGGCTCAGTTGATTTAAAAGATAGTTTCATAACAATTAAAAATCAAGAAGCTTTTGCCTTAAATATTTATATTGCAAAATATGAAGAAGGTAATATTTTTAATCACGACGAACGAAGAACAAGAAAACTTTTGCTACATAAAGGAGAAATAAAAAGATTAAAAGAAGCTAAAGAAAAAGAAGGAATAAGTATTATTCCATTAAAAATGTATTTAAAAAATAACAAAGCAAAATTATTAATAGGAATTGGCAAAGGTAAAAAACTTTATGATAAAAGAGAAAGTATAAAAAAACGTGATTTAGAACGTGAAGCTAAAAAATATTATTAAAAAAAGAATTTAGTATTAACTAAACTCTTTTTATTTGCCTTTTAATTCTAAATTGTATAAATTTTGATAAATGTGATTTGCTTTTAATAATTCATCGTGAGTTCCTATTCCAGCTACTTCACCATCATTAATTAAAATAATTTTATCGCTATTAATAACAGTTGATAAACGATGGGCAATTATTAAAATTAAATTAAATATTTTTTTTCACTTTTAGCAAAACTATATGTTTTCTTTAAATAAATAAAAATATTTTGTAAATTTTGTTTTTTTATCTTATACACCTTTTCTTACAGTTTATAAATTATACAAAAATCAATAATCTTTTTAAAGACTTTTTTTTCTTAATTTAACATGATATAATAGATTTGTAAAATAAAGGAGAAGTATAATGGAAGCATTTACAACGTTTTTAGCTAATAACTATTTTTGGTTTTTAGTAATCGCGATAATTTTGATTTTTGCCTTAATTGGTTACTTTGTCGATGCCAGTGAACAAAAAAAAGGTGTATCTTCAATTGTTAAACCAAAACTTGCTGAAAAAAATATTAATGATCTAGCCAAACTTGCTGGCAACAAATCTTTAAATTCAGCTATATATAACCAAAATAATAATCTTGAAAAGCCAAAATTAAATAATAATGTTATAACAGAATTAAATAACAATAACAATGTTAATCAAAATCCAATTGGCTTTGACGTTTTAAGAAAATAAATGATAGATTAATAGATAATTGTTTGATATAATATACAAGATATAATAAAAAGGAAGTGGAAAAATGACATTGATGACACTATGGTCATTATTTACCAAAATTTTAGATATAAGTATTGTGTGGTTTTTATTTTACTTTATTTTAAAAAGTATCAGAAATAATATTAAAATGATATTAATTGTTAAAGGTGTTTTGCTGGTAATTTTTATTGAAATATTAAGCAAAATATTAAACCTATATACAGTTGGACTATTATTAGAATATGTTTTAGACTGGGGACCTTTAGCCATAATTGTGATTTTTCAGCCAGAAATTAGAAGTATGTTAGAAAGTTTTGGCCGTACGCAGCTACTAGGACGTCATAAAATACTAACCGTTGATGAACGTGAAAAAATAGTTACTGAAATAATGAAATCGATTGAATTTTTAAAGAAAAACAGAATTGGCGCATTAATTGTTATTGAACGTGATGTTTCATTACAAGAGTATATAGGAAGAGCAACAAAAATTTATGCCGATATATCTAGCGAATTATTAAGCAATTTATTTTATCCTAGCAGCCCATTACATGATGGAGGAGTAATTATCCAAGGTGACAAAATTTCATGCGCAGGAGCTGTATTTAGGACTAGTATGAGCCCAAATATTAGCAAAAAATTAGGAACAAGACATCGTGCAGCATTGGGAATTGCTGAAGAATCTGACGCACTTGCTTTGATCGTTTCTGAAGAAAATGGCCGTATAAGCATCGCTTATGATGGAAAATTGAACTACAATTTAACATTGGATGAATTTAGAATGACTTTAATTGAAGAACTAAAGCCAAAAACAGAAATATTTTACGGTTCTGATGCAACTGATGAGGAAGGTGATGTTCATGAATAAAATTGGCAAAGGTATTGCAAAAATATTTATTAAGTTATATAGATTATTAGATGAAAAATTTATTACACCTTTAAGTAGGGCAATTTATTATTTGTTTGAAAAATTTAAAAGCAATCCAATTCATATGGAAAAGATATTAAGTAAGCCAAAAATATTGGTATATATATCTTTAGCTCTAGCAGTAACAACCTTTTTTCTAGTTGATTCGCAAGTTATTACGCTTGTAGAAAATGAAGCAGAAATTTTATCAAATGAACCAGTAACATTAATATATAATAAAGAAGCTTATGTAGTTGAAGGAATAGTAGATCATGTCGATATAATATTAACTGGTCGAAAAAGTGCCCTTTATTTAGCAAAACAATTAGGAGAACATGAAGTAGTTTTAGACCTTTCTGATTATGAGGCTAGTGACACTCCAATAAAAGTGCCATTATCATATAACCAAACTGTTGATAATATAAATTACAAACTGGATCCAGCTTATGCAACTGTTGTAATCAAAAAGAAAATAAGTGATAAAAAAAGTATTTCTTATGAATTATTAAATGAAGATAAATTAAATGAAAAGTTTTCTGTATCTGACGTATCATTAGATCAAACAGAAGTTGTTGTTAAAGGTTCTCAAGATTCATTAGACAAAATTGCTACAGTAAAAGCTTTAGTTGATTTAAGTAACAGCAAATTTACAGAAGCAATAACTTATGAAATAGATAATTTACCTTTAGTAGCTTACGATAAAGAAGGAAATTTATTGAATGATGTTGAAATTGTTCCCAAAACTGTTGGTGCTAGTATCTCGTTCAGTACATATAAAGCAACCGTTCCAATAGTTGTAACAACAACTGGTAACTTAGTTGCTGGAAAATCAATTTCATCAATCACTATTAATGGTCAAACAAATTATACAGTTGATATATATGGTGAAAAAGAAGATATTGATAAAATTAAAAATGTTCCAGTAACATTGAATATTGATGGTAAAGGAACAGGTGGAGCATTAACATATAATGCTAGTATCTCTAAGCCAACAGGCGTACGCTCTATTAGTGAAAAAGATGTCAAAATTGTCGTGACTTTTGGCGATGAAAAACAAAAAACTATCAATATTAGCAATGTTAAAGCCATTAATGTTGGTAGTGGATTAACAGCAAATAGAACTAATAACGATCCGATTGCAATCCAAGTTAAGGGAGTTCAATCAGTAATTGATTCTATAACTGAAGAAAATATTTCTGCATACATAGATCTTGCAAATTACACAGCAGGAACTTATGATGTTGATGTATACATTGATAATACAGATCCAAGAGTTAATTTTGTTGTAACAAATAAAATAAACATTGTAATATCAAGTGAATAAGAAAGTCTTTAAGGCTTTCTTTTTTTTTATAAAAAAAACAAACAAAATTTTGTTTGCTTTTATTCAAAAGGATGTGAATCAATATGGTGAAATAAAATTCCGATACATACAAGTCCACTAATTCCAACTAAAGAATAAATAATTTTAACTAGAATTGAACCTTCTTCAAAAATTGCTGTTACTAAGTTAAAATCAAAAAAACCAATTAAACCCCAGTTTATCGCTCCAATAATGGCGAAAACTAAGCAAATTTTGTAAATAATTTCCATACATTACCGTCCTTTCAATATTATTATGAAACCAAACTTTAAAATTTATTCATAAAATTAATTTAATAAAATATAGTTAATTAGAAAAGGAATGTGGTGAATTTTGAAAAAAATAATAGCAGTAATGTTATGTTTAACACTTCTCTTAAGTGGATGTGGTAAAAAAACGACCGAAAACGTTGTAAAAGACTTTACCAATAAAGTCAATGAAACAAAAAGCTATACCTTAAAGGGTAACATGGAAATTTATGCTCCTGAAGAAACATTTACGTACAGTTTGGAAATAAACTTTTTAAAAGATAATTTTTATAAAGTAAAGATGGTTAATCAAACTAATAATCATGAACAAATTATACTAAGAAATAATGATGCAGTTTATGTCATAACACCTTCATTAAATAAAAGCTTTAAATTTCAAAGTGAATGGCCTAACAATTCTAGTCAAGCATATATTTTAAGTTCGATAATAAATGACATTAACAATGATACTGAAGCAACTGTTTCTGAAGTTGATAATAATTTTGTTATTCAATCAAAAGTTAGTTATCCAAATAATCCAGAATTAAAATATCAAAAAATAACAATTGATAAAGACAATAACATTAAAAAAACAGAAATATTTGATGAAGAAGATAATTTAAAAATGCAAGTATCATTTACTAATGTAGATTATAAATCAAATTTAAAAGAAGAAGACTTTAAATTAGATCAATATATTAAAGAAAATACAAATAATAGTAGCGATACTAAAGAAAATACTGAATGTGAAGATGAAGAAACATGCAAAGAAAATAATGTTAATGAAACAGAACAAGCACCATGTGAAGGAGATGCCTGTGATGAAAAAACAGGCGCTATTAAAAATATTCTTTACCCATTATATGTACCTAGCAATACATATTTATCAAGCAGTGATAAGGTAACAACTGATGTTGGAGATCGAATAATTTTAACATTTGGCGGTGAAAAAAGTTTTGTTTTAGTAGAAGAAAAAGCAGTTATGGCTGATGAATTCGAAATAGTTCCAGTTTATGGTGATCCATTAATAATTAATGATACTATTGGCGCTTTAGGAACAAACTCATTAACTTGGACAAAAGATAATATCAATTATTATTTAGCCGGTAATGATTTAACAACAGCTGAATTATTAAGTATAGGAGAAAGCATCGGATATAATAATCAAACTGTTAGTGCCGAAAAATAAAAAAGCGTATTTAATTAAGCGCTTTTTTTTATCCAATAATTTTAATAATTGCTTTTTTATATGGTTTTTTGTATAATACCATTAGGTGAATTGAAATGAAAAAACAGAAAATTATATATAAAACAGAAGAATATGAAGAAATGAAAAAATTTATTATAGTATTAATAGTTGTCATATTACTAATAGTAGGTATTTATTTTCTTAGTAAATTAGTGATAAAAAACAGTGCTAAAGAGCTAACTTATCAAGCAGGATCAATATCAACTGAAGTGGCTATAGTAGGAACAATGCTAAATAATCCTGAAAAAGAATACTACGTTTTGGCATATGACACAGAAAAAAATAATGCCGTTGCTTATAAAACTTACGCTACTTATTATACAAGTGAGCAAAAAAATGCTATTAAAATTTATTATTTAGATTTAAACGATGCTTTTAATAAACCATATTATGTAACGGAAAACAGTAATCCAAATGCTAAAAAAATAGCTGATCTAAAAATAAAAGACGGAACTTTAATAAAAGTTAAAGACGGTAAAATTGTTGAATATAATGAAGGAATTGATAATATAGCCAAAAAATTGAAGGTAACAGAGAAGAAAGATTAACTTCTCT
>CALVWG010000119.1 GCA_944364655.1 uncultured Bacilli bacterium
CTTAGATACAATGTTATAAGGAGTTTGAAAAAATGAATAATTTTATATTTCTAACTTAAATATTAGATTGTAAAATAAAGAAAAAGATGCTATAAAAATTTTTTAATTTTCTAACATCCCCTTTTTAAAAAAAACTAATTTTATTAAAAGGCCAAAATCTCATAAAAATTTTACCTTTAATCTGATCTTTGTTTACTAAACCTATTTCTCTACTATCTAAAGAATCTTCTCTATTATCTCCAAGTACAAAATACATGTCTTCAGGAATAGCATTAAAACCTAGGCTTTCTAAAGAAAAATCATCATAATGCAAATCATCTTTTAAGTAATTTTCTTCTAATAATTTATCATTTATATAAACCTGATTATTTCTAATTTCAACTTTTTCACCAGGTAGGCCAATTATTCTTTTTATTAAATATTTTGTATCAGCATACTCTAAAGATACAATATCGCCTCTTGCAATATCAAAAATTTTATATTGAGCTTTATTTAAAAATAAAACTTCATCTTCCTTTAAAGTTGGTGACATAGAATTACCTACTACTTGCGTAATTGAAAAAACATAAACCATAATAAATAATAAAATTACTAAAAAAACAATTAATTTAAATGAATCCTTTAAAAATTCTTTAATTCCTAACCAATCCATAACTTCCCTTCTTATCACTACGAAGCCAATATATCATAAGCATTAACAAAATGTAAGCTTTTTAACGCCAGGTTTACACATTTTTAAATATTCAATTTAATATAATTGGTTACATCACTAAATTTCATTCCATTACTTGCTTTAATTAAAACGACATCACCATCTGTTAAATAACTTTTTAAAGTTTCTTGTAAATCTTCCTTTTTAGAAAAATAAAATAAATTATTTTTTAAATTACCCTTATTTTTAGCTTTTTCTTCAATATATTTTACATTCTCGCCAGCTAAAAACAAAGCATCTAACTTTTTTATTTCATCTAAATTTCCTATTTTTTCATGAATTTCTTTAGCAAATTGATTCATTTCTAATATATCACCTAAAACGGCAATATGTCTTTTACCAGGATATTTTAATAATACTTGTAGAGCATTTTTTAAAGCTTCAAAATTAGAATTATAAGTATCATCAATAATTGTTATTTTATTTTTTAAATTTATTATATTAAAATGCGCTAAAGAAGAATTAAAATTTTCTAATCCTTCTTTTATTTGTTTAATTGTAAGACCAAGTATATCACCAGTAGCTATGGCAAATAAACTGTTCATTGCAAAAATTTCTCCCATTAAAGGCAAAGTAATATTTATTTTTTTGTCTTTATAAACAACATCATAAATTGTTTTATTTGGTTCAACTAAAATGTTCTTAGCTTTATAATCTGCTTCTTTAGTTATTCCACATTTTATAAGATTATCTAGTTTTAATTTATTTAATAAATCATCATCGTTATTGATAATTAAAGGACTATCTTTTTCCATTCCTTCTAATATTTCTAATTTAGCTTTTACAATATTTTCTCGTGAACCAAGAATACCTATATGCGCAGTTCCAATATTAGTAATTATTGAAATTGTCGGACGAGCAATCTTTGATAAAGTTTTAATTTGACCAAAATCATTCATTCCCATTTCTAAAACCATTACATCTTCATCATGATAGCTTAAAATATTTAAAGGTAATCCTATTTGCCCATTTAAATTACCAGGAGATTTTAAAACTTTATATTTTTGACTCAATACAGTGGCAATCAAATCTTTAGTACTAGTTTTCCCAACGCTTCCCGTAACAGCAATAACTGGAATATTTATTTTACTTCTTAAATAAGCAGCTAACTTTTGTAAAGCTACAACTGTATCTTCTACTAAAATAATAGGCGTTTCAAAATCATCATCAAGATGTCCTTCAAAAGAATCTAATATACAAGCAGCTGCACCTTTAGCTAGTGCATCTTGCCAAAATTTATTACCATCAAAATTTTCTCCTTTGATTCCAACATAACAATCACCTTTTTTGATAGTTCTTGTATCTTTCGAATAACTTTCAATACATACATTTTCGTTACCACAAATTAATGATCCATTACAAATTTTTAATATTTCTTTAATTTTTAATTTCACTTGCCCAACCTCTTTGCTAATAATTTGCCATTTTTTTTACTTTTTTACGATAATCAGAATCTTTCGAAGCTTTGATAGCATTTTTTTTACCTAATGTCATCAATTCTAGTAAAAATTTATCTTCTTTTTTCTTTTTATGAATTTTTAATAATTCCATTACTATTCTCCAATCTTTCATTTTTTAATCTATATAGACTGTTTTTTTTTATATTTTCTTCAGCAATAATCTTTTCTCTAATTTGCGCTAATTCATCTTTAATTTCTTCGTAAGATCTATCTTCTAAAGTATTTATATTTTCAATTCCTTCTTGTATAACTATATCTGCATTTGAAAATTTATTATAAATTCCAATTTGAATATTTCCATTAAAGAAACTATATAAATCTTTTAAAGAATTTTTTAAACCACTTGCTATACGAGCCATAGTATGCATACTTGCACCTCTACCAATTTCATGCAATCTTTCCATCATATTGCGATAAGCTAACTCTAAAGTTGGATTTAATACAATAACATATATTTTTTTATGATTATCTAAAACTTTTTGCATTTTTTGTTTTATTGTTTCAAGAGCATTGATATCTCCTTCAAATACCATAGTATCTTTTGGAAGCTCACCATTAACAATTAAAGACTGTACAAAAAATGATTTTCCAGCTCCTGGAATTCCGGTTAAAAAAATGCATTTACTTATTGCAGGATCTATAGCCATTCTTTGAAACAATTCATTTGATAAAACAGCTGCACTATTATGTATAGCACTCGCATAAAGGTTTCTTGTCTCACTATTTACAGAATATATATCGAAAGTTTCTTTGAACAAATCAGCACAAATATATCTTCCACCAAAAGATTGAGGCATGTTTTTATATTTTTGTAGATATTCTTCAGTTTTTTCACAAGCTTCATCAATAAAATATTGTTCAATTTTCCTATCTTCTTCACTAAGATTCGGCAACCTTCTTATACTATCTTTTTCCATAATATTATCCTCTTATTTTTTCAATTCTTCTTTTAATTTCATCTAATCCTAAAATTTGCATTATATCTTTTAAGTTTGGTGTTCTTGAACTAGTTGTCAAAGCAACTCTTATAACAGTTGATACATCTGCTACATTTCCTTTGTAGTTTTCTGGATTTTTCTTGTAATCTTTCATATTTGAGGCATATCCTAGTTCATCACATAACAATTTTACTTTATTAAACCATTCATCATTATCATCATTTATATCATAATATTTATTTATATAAACATCTAGAATATTCATTATTTCATCTTTATCAGTTATTTTTTGCCATTCATAATTTTCTGGATTAAATAAATCTTTAAACATATACCAAATATTATTCTTTATTTCACTATATAAAGCAAAGTCTTTTCTAGGTTTTATTGAATTTCTTTCTATATCTAAAGTTTTAATTGTAATTTCCTTTTCTCTTATAATTAAATCTGCAAAATCTTTATCAAATTCCTTTGCCCAATTAACCAAATTTTCATAAACTTCTAAAGCAGTTAATTTACTTAAATAATTTTTAGCCAAATTCAATAGTTTTTCCATATCAAACAATGCGCCAGAAACATTCATTTTATCAAAAGTTATTGCAAATTCATCAATATCTTTATCTTCATTTTGTTCAAACCATTCTTCAAAATTAGAATTAGCGACAGTCATTAAATATTGTTTTACAGCGACAATAGGAAAACCTCTTTTTTTAAATTCAAATACATTTGCTTCAGGATCTTTTCTTTTACTTATCTTTCTTCTTTTACCATTTTCTTCTTTCATAATAGGCGCAATGTGAGCATACTGTGGTACTTCAAAACCTAACATTTGAAACATTTGAATATGTAATGGTAAGCTACTAAGCCATTCATCTCCCCTTGTTATATGAGTTGTGTGCATTAAATGATCATCTATAACATGAGCAAAATGATATGTTGGAAGACCATCACTTTTTAATAAAACATAATCTATATCATTTTCTGGAAATTCTACTTCACCTTTAACTAAATCATGAAATACTATTTTATTATTAAAATTTCCTGGAGATTTTAATCTAAAAACATATGGCTCTTTGTTTTTAACTTTTTCAATTACCTCATCCATCGTTAAATTACGATCTACTGCATATTTACCATAATACCCAATTCTTTCTTTTTTACTTTCTTGTTCTTTTCTTTGAGCATCAAGTTCCGTAGCAGTTGCAAATGATGGATAAACCATATCATTTTCTAACATATATTTGATATATGCTCCATAAATATCTTTTCTTTTACTTTGAATATATGGACCATAATTACCTTTTTCTAAATCTTTATTAATAGGTCCTTCATCATAACTAATATCAAAATAATTTAAAGCTTCAATTATTTCATTAATTCCATTTTCTACTTCTCTTTTTTGATCAGTATCTTCAACTCTAAGTATAAAAACGCCCTTAGAATTTTTAGCTAAATTTTGATTAACTTTTCCTTGAAAAATAGTTCCAAAATGAACAAATCCTGTAGGAGATGGCGCAACTCTGACAACCATACTATCATTATCTAAATCTCTTTTAGGATATTTTTTTTCATAATAATCAACATCATGTTCAATATTAGGTAATAAAAAATTTGCATATTCTTTTCTTGTCATATTATTCCTTCTTTCCAAATAAAAAAGGCAATACCCAAAGGACGAATCAACCGTGGTACCACCTTAATTTTTTCTTTTTCTCGTAACGTGAGATATTCGAAAGTTAATTTACCTTAACTTCAACTCCAAAGTTTCTTTCAAAATAAACTTATATCTATTTTCACCAACCATAGACTCTCTAAAATAATATTTATTTTTACTCTCTTTTTCTTTGCTTTACAAGCATATTTTAAAATATTTTTTATCTTTTGTCAATTTTTAAATCATTATTTGTTAATCCTTTTTTAAAAAGATACCTTATCATTAATAAAAAAGATTCCGATATATATTGTATAATATCTCTTTGGAAAGGAGATGTTTTTATTATATGCATAATAAAGAGTATGCTTTAAAAC
>CALVWG010000120.1 GCA_944364655.1 uncultured Bacilli bacterium
AGTATAGATAAAAATACTCAACAACATGCGATTGATTATGCTTTACAAGAGGCTAATAAATTGCCAAATTTTGAAGAGAAAACATTATTTTTAACTAAGTTAAATAAATTACAATCTTCAATGAATAACAATAATAAATATGAAGAAATTTTAGGTTATTATAATAAGATTAATGAATATTTAACTGTTAAAGATTATGATTCTGCTCAAAAATACATCGATATAGTAAAACAACAATTACCTAATTTAAATAATTTTGAAATTGAAAAAGAAAATATTTTAACAGGTGTTAATAAATATCAAGCTACTATTAATAATAATAGAAAATATGAAGAAATTTTAAGTTATTATAATAAAGCTAAGGAATTCTTAAAAGCTAATGATTATAAAACAACTCAAAAATATATTGATATAGTAAAGCAACAATTACCTAATTTAAATAATTATGAAACTGAAAAGGAAAATATTAATAAAGGAATTGATGCTTTGCAAAAACAACTTAATGAGTTAAATAAAGTTTAAAATAAATAAAAAATGTCAAAAAGATTTAAAATTTGACATTTTTTTGTTTGGAAATTTCTTATTTATGCTAAACTATTATTAGGGTGGGATAGAAATGGCTTATATTAAATTTAAAGAATTATCTAAATATTTTGATTTTAAGGATGAAATTATGCCAGAAAATTTACCAGATTATGCTAAAGAATATGTAAGTAATAAAGAAAAAATATTGTTAGGTTATAAAAATAATAAAGATTATGCGGTTTTTACTGATAAAAAAATGTTGCTTTTTGATCGTGATATTTTAGGGGTAACTTATAAAAAAATTCATGTTTTTCCTTATAAATCTATATCTTCAAGTGCGATAAATTTTAAACCTGGTAAAGTGGAACTTTTGTTTAGTTTTGATTCTGGATATCAATTACATATTAATTTTATTAATATGAATCATCAACGAAAAGAAAATATTAAAATCATTTATAAAAATATGATGAATTCTTGTATATAAAAGATTAATTAAAAATAATTTTACTTTCAGATATCTTTTGATATCTTTTTCTTTTTGTTTTTTCTTTTGTTTCTACAAATAGAAAATCATATACGGATTCCCAAACAGCTAGCCAACCAATAATTAAAAGAAATTCATGTAAAATTTGAGCTTTGATTAAATAAACGAAAAATAAAATAATAATACCTATTAAAAAAAGAGTTGTTCTAAATAAACTTGTTAAATTATTTTTTATTTTTTCTTCTTTTAATTCGTTTTTAAAGTTATTATGAATTAAATTAATTATGGTTTCTTTTTCTATTTCTGTTAATATTTCTTTGGAACTGACACATATTTGAATATCGTTTTTGACACTTTTTCCAAAACATTCTTCATAGATAAAAGACGCTAAAGTGGGATTTAAAGTGCTTTTATTAAAAGGATGGTATAAGTCTTTAATTGAATTAAAATATATGTTTATTTGAATCATTATTTTCACCATTTTAAATATAGCATAAAAAAAGTTATTTTTAAACAATAAAAAAACGGCATTAAAGCCGAGAAAAAACCAATGGTGACCCGTACGAGTTTCGAACTCGTGAATGTAACCTTGAGAGGGTTATGTGTTAAACCACTTCACCAACGTGCCAAGCAATGTAATTGTATCATGAACTGTCAAAAAAAAGAAGAGTTTTTTAAAAAGTCTTTTAAAATTTTCCTTTTTTTCGTACAATAGAAAGAGAAAGTAGGATGGGTTAATGAAGATTGCTTTGATAAATGAAAATAGTCAAAAAAGAAAAAATGCTTTTATTTTTAATGTTTTAAAAAAAGTAGCTAATAAATATAATTATGAGGTTTTTAACTATGGGGCTAGTGAAGATAATAATGTCAATATTGATTATGTTGGCGCGGGTATTTTAGCCGGAATATTATTAAATTCAAAAGCAGTAGATTTTGTTATAATGGGCTGCTCTAGTGGTGAAGGAGCTTTGTTAAGCGCTAATACAATGCCTAATGTTTACTGTGGTTATGTAGCTGATTATGTAGATGCTCTATTATTTTGCAAAATTAATGCTGGTAATGCTGTATCAATTCCGTTTGGTAAATATTTTGGAACAGGTACTGAATTTCAATTAGAAGCTATATTTGAGGCTCTATTTAAAACAGAATTAGGAAGCGGTTATCCGGTAGAAAGAAAAGAAATTCAAGCAAAGCAAAGAAAAGAATTACAAAATTTAAAACAAGCAACTCAATTTTCTTTTATAAATTTATTGGAAAATATTGATAAAGATTTATTATATAGTGTTATTCATAATGATTATTTTGAAGAAAATTTTTTTGCTAATTCGAAAGATGATGAAATAAGTGATTTTTTGAAGGACTTATTTGATGCATGGGTAAGTAAAATATATAATTAATTTTATTAAACATATGGTAATTAAATAAGAATATATGTATAATAAAGGAAAAAAGAAAGGAATAAGAATTTATGTTAAAAGTTGAACATGTAACAAAATACTATGATCAAAATAAAGCGGTAGATGATTTATCATTTGAAGTTCCTGATGGAAAAATTTTTGGTTTACTTGGTGTAAATGGGGCTGGAAAAACAACAACTTTTCGTATGATTATAGGGCTCTTAGAACCAACAAGTGGAAAAATTACATTAAATGATAAGCCAATAGATTATAATGTAACAGATACGATAGGTTTTTTAACTGAGGAAAGAAGTTTATTAACTAAATTAACCGTTAAAGAA
>CALVWG010000121.1 GCA_944364655.1 uncultured Bacilli bacterium
CCTCCTTTATTATTCTGACAATTCTATTTTAAGTGGTGAGTAATATATGAGTCTATCACTATTTATCAATTCGAATATCCGAATTTAAATTTTATACCAATTCGAATATCGACTTTTTAATTAACATTTTCTAATTTTATTTGCATTTTTCTCTATTTTATAATATACTTACGTTATATGAAGTTTTTCTGAAGTTGCAATGAACCTCTTTCATGTTACTTTGGTTAAACCGATTAATAAAAAAGGAGGAATGTATTATGGCTATGTCAAAAACTAGAAAAGCTGAAATAATTAAAGAATTTCAAAAATCTAAAAATGATGTAGGATCTACAGAAGTTCAAGTAGCTTTATTAACTGAAGAAATTAATAATTTAACTGAACATTTTAAGACACACATTCATGATTTTCATTCTAAACGTGGTCTTCAAAAAATGGTTGGTCGTCGTAAAAAATTATTAAGTTACTTGAAAGAAAACGATGTTGTTTCATATCGTGAATTAATAAAAAAATTAAATTTAAGAAAATAGGCACTAGTATTTTTAGTGTCTCTTTTTTTATATAAAAAGGAGTAAAAAAGATGAAAAAAGTGTATTCAATGGATTTTTTTGGCCGTGATATTACTATTGAAACTGGTTGGCTTGCAAAACAAGCTAATGGTGCTGTTTTAGTGCGTTATGGTGATACGGTCGTTCTATCCGTTTCTGTTATGGGTAAAAATGTTATTACACAAGACTTTTTTCCATTACAAGTCTTGTATCAAGAAAAATTGTATTCAGTTGGTAAAATTCCTGGTGGATTTATTAAAAGAGAAGGAAGACCTACTGATGAAGCTACTTTAGCTGCTAGAATTATTGATCGGCCTTTAAGACCAATGTTTGACGAAAATTTACGTAATGAAATACAAGTTATCAATACGGTTTTATCAGTTGATCAAGATAATTCGCCAGTAATGGCTGCTTTGTTTGGATCTTCTTTATCTTTAGGAATTTCAGAGATTCCTTTTGATGGTCCAGTAAGTGGCGTAGTTGTTGGTAAAATTGGTAAAGAATATATTATCAATCCAACTGTGGAAGAATTAGAAAAAAGTGAGCTTAATTTAACAGTAGCTGGCACAAAAAACGCTATTTGTATGGTTGAAGCTGGCGCTAATGAATGTAGCGAAAAAGTTGTTTTAGAAGGCATTTTATTTGGGCATGAAGCTATTAAAAAACTTTGTGACTTTCAAGAACAAATAATAGCTGAAATTGGTAAGGAAAAGGTTGAACTTGATAAAGCTGAGTTAGAAACTGATTTAGTTGAAGCTGTTACAAAATATGCTTATGAAAATATTTTAGAAGCTATTCAAATTAAAGATAAATTGGCTAGTGCTGCTAAAGTTGAAGAAATAAAACAACAAGCAATAGGTTATTTTACTAATATGTATTTAGAAGATGCTGATTTAGAAAGCAAATTAAAACAAATTAATAAAATTTTATATAATTTAGAAGCTGATGCTGTAAGAAGTTTAATAACAGAATATCATATAAGACCAGATGGCCGTAAAATGGATGAAATAAGACCACTTGATGCAATGGTGGATTTGCTTCCTAGAACTCATGGTTCAGCTGTATTTACAAGAGGTCAAACACAAAGTTTAGCAACAACTACTCTAGGAGCGATTGGCGAACATCAAATTTTAGATGGCTTAGGAATTGAAGATGCTAAAAGATTTATGCTTCATTATAATTTTCCATCTTTCTCAGTTGGGGAAATTGGTCGTTATGGTTCACCTGGAAGAAGAGAAATTGGCCATGGAGCTTTAGGTGAAAGAGCCTTATCTTATGTAATTCCTTCAGAAGAAGAATTCCCTTATACAATTAGAGTTGTTTCTGAAATTTTAGAAAGTAACGGGTCATCAAGTCAAGCAACAATTTGTGCAGGCTGCTTAAGCCTAATGGCTGCAGGAGTGCCAATAAAAGCTCCAGTTGCAGGTATTGCTATGGGATTAATTACTTCTAAAGATGAAAAAAAATATACAATTTTAACAGATATTCAAGGTTTAGAAGATCACATGGGAGACATGGATTTTAAAGTTGCCGGAACAAAAGATGGTATTACAGCTTTGCAAATGGATATAAAAATTAAAGGTGTAACTAAAGAAATTTTAAAAGAAGCTTTAGCGCAAGCTAAAAAAGCACGCTTACAAATTCTTGATGTTATGACTGATTGTATTAAAGAACCTAGAAAAGAATTAAGTCCTTATGCTCCTAAGATTGCTACTTTCCAAATTAATCCAGATAAGATTAAAGATGTTATTGGTCGTGGTGGTGAGATGATTACTAAGATTATTTTAGAAGCTAGTAATGTTAAAACGGTTAATGATAAAGATGCCGTCAAGGTTGACTTGGAAGACGATGGCCGGGTAATAATTTATCATACTAATCAAGATGTAATTGATGAAACTAAAAAGCGGATATTAGATGTTGTTAGAGAAGTAGAAGAGGATAAAATTTACACTGGTAAAGTTACCAAAGTAGAAGATTTTGGCTGTTTTGTTGAATTATGGCCTGGATGTGAAGGACTAGTACATGTATCCAAATTAGCTCATGAACATATTAATAAACCTAGTGATATAGTTAAAGTAGGCGATGAAATTTTAGTTAAAAGTCAAGGCTATGACAATCGTGGAAGATTAAACTTATCAAGAAAAGATGCTTTACCAAAGCCACCAAAAAAAGCTGAAAAAGAGCCAAAAAGTAAATAAAAAAAAGTTTTTAGAATAAGTTTTATTAGGTGATTATATTGCAAGAACTTATTCTTTTTTTTAAAGGCTTAATTATTGGTGTTGGAAAAATTATTCCAGGTGTATCAGGATCTTTATTAGCGATAAGTTTAGGAGTATATGAAAAATCTTTAGAAAAAATTGAAAATTTATTTAAAGATTTTGGCAATAATATTCGCTTTTTATTACCATTAGGTTTAGGAATAGTGTTCTCTGTTTTAATTGGAAGTAAAGTTTTACTTTATTTTTTCGAAACTTATTATATTTATACAGTTGTTTTCTTTATTGGGTTAATTTTAGGAACTGTACCAAGTATAATAACTAATAATAAAAAAAATTATAAAGATTGGATTATAATCTGTTTTATTTTTGCTTTAATGTTTTTTCTTTATACTAAAGTTAATTTGCAAGAATTTGTTCCTGAAAATAATTTTATTAATTATATTTATATAGTTTTTTTAGGAATTATTGACGCCTTAACAATGGTTATGCCAGGTATTAGTGGAACAGCAACTTATATGATGTTAGGAAGTTATAATTTTATTTTGAATTTATTTGCTAATCCCTTTTTACATATTGGTTACTGCATATTATTTGGAATAGGGTTATTATTTGGCACTGTTTTTACAATAAAATTAGTAAATTTATGCTTTAAAAAGTACAGCCAAATAACATGGGATGTTATTTTAGCATTTTTATTTTCATCAATTTTTTTTCTTTTTTTAAAAATAGTTGATTTAATAAATAGAACAAATATTTTTTCTTTAATATTGTTATTTGTAATTGGCTTTTTCTTAATAAGTTTAACAAATAAAGACTAAGATCAATAAAGATTATTGAATGGAATAATGGTGTGGTATAATGTTATAAATTATTATAGTGTATCTATAGTAATTTTTTTATATAATGATAAAATTAAATTGTATAAAAAATAAAGTAGTTTGCTAGAAGAGTGATAATATGAATAAAAAAATTATTATAATATTTGCCACATTACTTTTGATAACAAGTTTAGTTGGTGTAAGTTATGCCTATTGGCAATTTAAAAATACCCAAAATGATTTTAATACAATGGGAAGTAAGTGTTTTGAAATTACTTTAGCAAATGAAACGGATGCTATTACAATTGATAAAGCGATTCCTATAACCGATGAAGAAGGTTTAAAAGAAACGGGTTATACATTTACCATTAAAAACACTTGTAATACATCAGCAGTTTATGATGTTAATTTAGAAGATGTAATAACCGAAGAAAAAAGATTAAGTGGAGAATATGTAAAAGTATCATTAAATGATGGTACACCAGAAGTATTAACAGAAAAAGAAGAAAAAACACCAACAATAGAAGAGGCAGATAAAGCATATTTATTAACGAGTGGTAGTTTAGCTCCAGAAGAAGAAAAAACATACGTTTTAAAGCTATGGATGGATGAAGATACTCCGGCTATAGATGAAACTATGAATGCGACATTTTTAAGTAAGATAAGTGTTGAAGCAGGATATATAAAAGAAGAAGAATTAAATAATAATTTAACAATTGAAATAGATAGTCTTACAGAAGCAATAAATAAAGAAAGTGAAACAGTTAAAATAAAAGGAACAAGTGAAAAATATAATATAATTGAATATAGTGAAGATAATATTCATTGGACAAGAAATACAAATGAAAGTAAAACATTTGAAATAACAAAAACATATAACAAAGAAGGAACATATCATTTTTATATAAAAGATGAAGTAGGAAATATCAAAGAAGCCGAAATAAATACAACCAAAATAGATCAAATAAATCCAACAATTGAAAAAGAAGTAATA
>CALVWG010000122.1 GCA_944364655.1 uncultured Bacilli bacterium
ATCAAAATACTACTACTACTATTTGTTTAAAAGGAAAAGGTCATTGTGAAGATGCACTAATTAATCCCAAAGAACATATCAAAACATTAAATAAAGTATTAAAAAAATAAATTCAAATTACAATTTATGAAGGAGATATAATAATGTTTGAAAAAGAAAAATTTAATCATATTCCTACTGAATATGAAATGAAGCAATACATAACTAACACCTTATGGGAAAATTTTTGTGAATTTATGAGAAATACATATAATGCAACAATTAAATTTGAGTTTAGCAAATGTAATTGGGAATATGGCTGGAATGTAAAATTTAAGAAAGGTAGTAAATCTTTATGTACTGTATATCCTAGAGAAAATTATTTTACTATATTAATTGTTATTGGAAAAAGAGAAAAGAAGCTTTTTGAAGATATGTTTTCATCTTTTAGTAGTGATATACAAAAAATTTATAAAGAAACATCAGAAGGAAATGGCCAAAAATGGATAATGATAGACTTAGAAAATAAAGATAATAAGTATGAAGATGTAAAAAAAATAATTGAAATTAGGAATAAATAAATCTCAATTTATCAATAACACCATCTTAATTAATTTATATTGATAAAAAAAATATTTTTTATCATTTTATGATTTTTTTAAAAAAAGTAGTATAATTGCCTATTCGACCTTTTATACTACTTTATATTATTTTATACAAAAGTATATAAATGGTGGAGATGGTGAGATACAAAATACTTAATTCTTTTATGATATCTTTATAATGTGTAAATATTTAAAAAATACTTAATTTTCAATATATAGTTAACTTTTTCTAATTAAAATATCTTATATAATATTTATATTATATTTAAATTTAAAAACAAAAATAGGTGTAAAAATAGGTGTAAAAATGCACCTAAATATTTCTATCAAATATTTTTATAAATTCTTTGACATTGAATTAATTATTGCATTAAAGATATCTAATTTTTTTAACTTTTTCCATTTTCTTGACTCTGAGAAACAGGTTAATATAATTGCTAGAAATTTTAATTACATTTCTTTATTTAATAAAATTTCTTTCAAATCTTTAATTAATTTTTCTCCTTCTTCAGTATTATCGTTATCGTTAGCCAACCACCAAACAAATTTCATATATTTAGAATATATATTAAAATATTCTTCAATTGTTTTCTTATCACCAACTCCTTCTTTTAGCAATTCATATATATGTTCCTCATGTTTATATACATCTTTATAAATATTAAAATCTTGTAATTTACTTTTTTCACCTTTTGTAATCTTATAATTAAATAATTTATTAACTGTTTTTATATTCCTTTCTATAAGATTTAACATATTTAAACAGCTTTCATAAGTATCTTTTATAAAATATTCTAATAAAGCTTTTTTATTATTTTCTTTATCTAATGATTTTTTATCTATTAAATAATACCCAACTATAAACAAAAATATAACTACATATATATTCCAATAGTCTAAATTAAAATAAAGTCCTAATTTAGTAGGTAAATCTATAATATCAAAAATCAGAGATATTATTCCAATCAATACAATAAAAAAAATAAAATTTTTTTTCATTTTTTCCTCCTTTAATTTATAATTATATATTAACCTGCCTGCCTCGCTTTTAAAAGTTGCACCTGCACCTTTTTATGTAATTTCTTTATTTAAACAAAAAATGGGGAGATTTCTCTCCCCCTAACTAATAACCGCATCTTTTAGATAATATTATTTTATCCAAGCACATTATAATAATATTATGTTTACTTTGCCAAGTTTTATATCTTATATATTAAAATTAATTCTTTTAAACTAATGTAAAGTCTAGTGTGTTATACATTTTATAAAAAAGTTAAAAATATTTTTCTTATCTATTTTGTTTTATTTTTCCAAGATACAAAAAAGAACAGATTATATCTGTTCTTTATAAGTTTATGAAATGCTTATAAAAAATCTCTAATAATTTTCTTTGAAATTCATATACTTCAATTATATCTTTTTCTATATTATCACTAACATTATTAAGTTGATTTTCAAGCATTTCTGTAAATTTATTTTGATACTCTTCAATAACTTTTTGCACTTTAAAATAAATATCATTATCATAAATTTGTATAAATGCATTTATAGATGTAATTTTTCTTTTTAGTAGTGAAAATTTATCAAACAATTCCTGTTGAAAATTTTCAGACATTTCTTTTAAATCTTTTGTGCCTATATTACTTTCAACATATTTATTTTTTCTATCACTTGCTTCTCTTAAAATATCAGCTCCTGAATCAAAAAAATCACAATAATCATATATATATTTTTCTAATATAAAGTTTTTAAACCAATATTTTTTGTTATCATTCTTTTCATCAAATTTTTCTATAATTTTATCGGTAAAATATATTACAATAATATATATAGTATTTATCAAAGAAATTTTATCTTCAAATGTGGTATTTTTAAATTTAGTTAATGCCAATATATTTAAAAAAATAATTAATACTAGAG
>CALVWG010000123.1 GCA_944364655.1 uncultured Bacilli bacterium
AAATATTTTTATTCTTTCTTATATAACAAATTATATCAAATATCACACGGGTAATACAAGTATCTTATTTTCAAAGAACATATTTTATACAATAAACTTTAAAGAAAGGAAAATATATGATACTAATTAATATTGAATATTTATTAAAAAAGAATAACAAAAGTAAATATTGGATTTGTCAAAAAATGAACATAACTTCCCGTAATTTAAATAGAATTATCAGAGGCGAAACTAGTAGTATTTCTTTTAAATACATTGAAGAATTTTGTTATTATTTAAACTGTACACCAAACGAATTATTTACATACATTCCTGACAAAAAAATGATTCTAAATTAAGAATCATTTTTCATCAATTATCCATTTACTAGAATAATAAGTTATTAAAAAATAACCACCATAAATAAGCACTAATATTAAAGCTGTTATTAAAATTGAAGCTAAAAGTTGATCTGTTCCCATTGTAATTAATATTTTATTACAAAATTTAATTCCAAAAATTGAATGAAATAAAGCTACTAAAAGTGGAGCTAAAAAGAAAATTAAAATTTGCATAAATAACGATTTATGAATCATTTTTTCGTCAACGCCAATTTTTCTTAACATCTGATAACGATTTTTATTATCTGTACTTTCACTTAATTCTTTTAAAGATAACAATGCTGCACTGGTAATTAAAAAAATTATTCCTAAATAAATACCAATAAATGTTATCATTGCCCCTAACCCAACACTAGCTTCTTTTATTTGCATTTTTGTTGATCCAGAAAGAACTGTTTTTAAAGCATCTTCATTTTCATTTAAAGCTAAAACTTTTTCTTCTATCTTTTCTTTTTCTTCTTCATTACTTGCATTGTAATTAGCAGTTAATACATTTTTTTCTGGATGTGCATTTTCTAAAGCTTCATCTGGCACAACTATTATTCCTGTATTAATATGATTTGAAGAAATATAAACAAAACCATCAACACACTCTTTTATTTTAGGAAAATATTTTTGATTATCAATAACAATAGCCGTATTTTCTTTTAAAGCCTCATTCCTTATATCAACTACCGTATCATAATCAGCAACAATTATATATTCATTGTTTCCTAAAGCCAATTCTTCTTTATTAAACAACCTTGCTAATTTATTGTAATCACTTAACTTAATTAACTCTTCTGCTGTATCAAACGTCATAAATGGATACTTTTCATGAAATTTCGAATATAAACTTCCCAAAGTCTTTTCTAAAGTCAAATCATTACTTGTATAAGTATTTAAATCCACAATATCTTTAAAATATTTCTTATAATCTAACCTTAAATTTTCTAAATTTTCTTTTAAAGTTATTTTTGAATCTTCTATTTGTTCTAAAGTATACCCATTATTCAAATAACTTTCATCGATATTTAACGTTTTATAAAACTGAATATCCACTGGTGCTAATTCTTTTAAATTAGCATTTAAACTATTTTTAAGTGATAATGCACTAGATAAAATACAAATAGTCAAAAAAAGCATAATACAAATAACACTCATTGACATAACAGTAGTATTTATCTTGCTACTTATTTGTCTAAAAGTAAAACTATTTAAATCTTTATAATAAAAACTTTTTATCTTTTTAACAAATCTTAAAATCATCCCGGACATTGACCAAAAAAGAACAAAAGTAGCAACGCATCCTATAAAAATTGGTAATAATATTTCACTTGCTTCTTGTAAAGATTCATCACTTCCTAAAACCAAATAATAAGCATAAGCTAAAGAAATACAAGATAAAATAAATAAAATTAAACAAATTATTGGATTTTTTAATTTAACTTTTTCTGATTTCTTACTAGCATTTATCAAATCAATTAATTTACATTTAGAAATATTTATAGTATTAAAAATCATTACAATTAAATACATTATACTAAAATAGCCAATAGTTTTTAAAATAGCTGGATAAGAAAGAACAAAAGCAAATTTAGTTAATGAAGCTTCAAACATATTTGCCACAAATATACTCATTGTTTGTGAAATTATAATTCCTAAAAATAACCCAACAATTAAAGAAATTAAACCAATTAAAATAGTTTCAATTAATAAAATTTTAGAAATACTACCTTTACTCATTCCTAAAGTCATATAAATTCCAAATTCTAAGTGTCTTCTTTTCATTAAAAATCGACTAGCATAAATAATTAAAAAACCTAAAATAAAGGAAACAAAAACACTTACTCCTGATAACATACTAATCATTAAATCAATTATTGCTCTTGTTGATGAAGTTACTTCCAACATAATTGTTTGACTATCAATTGCATTAAAAATATAAAAAACTGCAACACCTAAAATTAAAGTAAAAAAATAAATAGCATAATCTTTAAAACTTTTTTTGATATTTCCTAAAGACAATTTATAAAGCATCATTTAAATTGCCCCCTAGAAGTGTCACAACATCAATTATTTTATCAAAAAATTCTTTTCTTGAATCATTACCTTTGATAAGTTCATGAAATATTTTGCCATCTTTTATAAAAATTACTCGACTAGCATAAGAAGATGTAAAAGCATCATGTGTTACCATTAAAATAGTTGCTTGTAATTCTTTATTTAAATTTTCTAAACTTTCTAATAACATTTTTGCTGATTTCGAATCAAGTGCTCCCGTTGGTTCATCTGCTAAAATTAGTTTAGGATTTGTAATTATTGCTCTTGCGGCAGCTACTCTTTGTTTTTGACCACCACTTAATTGATATGGATATTTATTTAAAATATCTTTGATTCCTAACTTTTCAGAAATATCTTTAATTTTTTTATCAATTTCTTTAAATTTAACATTTTGAATTGATAAAGCTAAAGCAATATTTTCATAACTTGTTAACGTATCTAATAAATTAAAATCTTGAAAAATAAAGCCTAATTCTTCTCTTCGAAATTTATTTAAAGAATTGCCTTTTAATTTAGTAATATCTTGGCCTTCTAAATAAATGTGCCCACTAGTAACTCTATCTATTGTTGAAATACAATTTAAAAGAGTTGTTTTACCACTACCACTAGCACCCATAATTGATATAAATTCACCTTTTGAAACATCAAAAGAAATATGATCTATAGCCTTAGTTAAACTAGATTTATTTCCATAATATTTTTCAATATCCAAAATTTCTAATATTTTTTCCATAAAAACTTTTTCCTTTCAAAAACATTATACTTTAAATAAATTTAAAAATCTTATCTTTATTATTTCCAAACATTACAATTTTGTTACATAAAAAAAATCATAAATTATAAAATATATGATTTCTTTATTTTATAGAGTTAAAATATATGGAATTTCTTTAGTACCTTCTCCGCCGCTTATTTTTACATCAGAACTTAGATATAAGGCTGGGTAAGGTGCAACATTATTGCTAATTGCGTCACAACCATTCACGTACCCTTCATTACATACGTATGACACTCCGTCCGAATAATTGGAATACGAAGTTAATGTCCATTGGTAAGTTGAAGTAGCATTTAACCAATCATTATTTTTGCAATCACTTACATCTGAATTATCCCATTTATACAACTCCGTATTTAAACAAGCTTCTCTATTGGTTGTTTCCCCACCACTTGTTGCATATCCATAATCGCTTGGGTACATTAATCCTATTTTTCCTACCCATTCTGTTGGTCTTCCAGTATATACTGTTGTTCCTCTTTCTCTTTCATAAAACATAATTGTTGTTACATCATTAGGTGTTTCACTACCTCCTAAATTCCACTTTGTATTACCTATCATTTGCTTTGCTTCATTAGTTAAGCCTGTAGTACTAAAATCACAAGCAATAGTTGCTCCATTTTGTCCATATGGACATTCACCTGTAGTTCTATTCCAATATGCTCCTTCATTTAATACTTTTTGAAGAGCACTATCAGTCCAGTCATTGCTTCCATATTCGCTCTCTGATGTACCAACTCCTTCAGCTTTATTATCCCAACTATATTCTCCTATTGGCTCATCTCTGATTATTTTTAATCTTGTTTCTTTTTTACCTGTGCCATCATCTATATTGTTCATCACACCTATTATTCGCCATAATTCATTATTAAACGAAACATAATTGTTTGGATTAGCTCCAATATATCTTAAATTATTATCAACTGTATTATCAAATGCTAACTCTTCTGTTTCACCTTTAGCTAATATTTCTTCAACTGCTGTTGGAACAATTTTTGCTGCTGTTGATATAACGTTTATGCTTCCTTCAAATTTTGTGTTCATGGCTTCATTTCCTGTTGCCTCATCCATCCATAAATAAAAATTATAGTTTTCACTTTCATTTTGTTTTAATTTTCCACTTGCTATTATTATTGATTCATCTAAATTAGTTATTTGTAATTCTTCTGTTGCAGTATTAAAATTA
This sequence comes from uncultured Bacilli bacterium, assembly GCA_944364655.1. Lineage (GTDB taxonomy): Bacteria > Bacillota_I > Bacilli_A > RF39 > UBA660 > Ventrenecus. Next base: position 4,385 of record CALVWG010000123.1, read on the forward strand.
TTTACTGTTCCTAAATTTATTCCAGTTGCTGGTTTACTTTCTGTACTTTTATATATGGCATATTTTAACCAATTTTTTTGCATTGTATTAGTTGTTAATGTATTTAATGTTACATTATATGCTGCATCATTTGTACATGTATTAGTGATTTTAAATGTATATGGTGTTGCTGATAATCCTTTTTGATCACTTACAGGATATGTATTATGTAATTCTACTGAAGAAGAAAGTTCTTCAAATTCGACACTAAAGCATCCTACTTCAACGATATTTTCTCCTCCTGTATAACTTGCTACCCATAAGGCATAACTTTGATAGGCCATTAAACATATTCCTATTCCAACCGTTATTATTGCTAATAATATTTTATATTTTAGTTTCATCTTACTCACCTATTCTACAAATATTATAAACTTTTTTTATTTTTTTAACAAGCATTATTTTAATACATTGTAAAATAAATCTTTTGAAAAAATTATTGTAACCTTTGTATATTCTCTATATTTTGATTCTATTTTTATTTGATGATTTAATTTATTACACATTTTTTTAGCTAAATATAAACCCATTCCTGTCGACTTTTTTTCAACTCGCCCATTTTCGCCAGTAAAACCCTTATCAAACACTTTTTTTAAATCTTGTTCTTTTATACCTATTCCGTTATCTATTATTTGCAAAATTATTTCTTTTTCATTTTCTTTTCCAATAAAACTAATGCAAGCATTTTCCTTTTTTCGATATTTTTTCGCGTTCGATACAATTTGATTTAATATATATTCTAACCATTTAGAATCAGTTAAAACTTCTTTATTTAAATTTTCTGTTTCGATACTTATATTTAAAGCTAAAAAATCATCTTTATTTCTTAACAAAACATTTTTAACCATTGTATTTAAATTACATTCATGAATTAAATAATCATTTTCACTATTCTCACTTCTTACAAAATATAAAACTTGTTCGACATATTCTTCAATTTTTTTAATTTGTTCTAATTCTTTTAAATCTTTTTCTTTTTTATTATGATTTCGTAAAATTAAACTTGCTATCGGTAATTTTATTTCATGAATCCATAGTTCTAAATATTCTTTAAATTCTTTAATATTTTTTTCAGTATAATTAACTTTTTCTTTCATTGATTTATCTATTTCATATAAAGATTGTAAAAAAAGTTTTCCTTCTAAAAAATTAGTTGTTGGAACCATTTCTGTTATAAAATATTTTTGATCAAGCTTATTTAAAATTGAAATAAATTCTTTAAAAAACTTATTTCTTTTTTGATAATTAAATATAAATATAAAAAAATTAAACACTGTAATTATAATTAAAATAAAAATTATTATATTTATCTCTATTTTTAAAAGTAAAAAAATAGAAATTAAAAATATTAAAAGAATAAAAAATAAAATTAAATCTATTAAATGATCTTTTAAATAGTCTTTAAATTTCATTTTAAAATATAACCCTCGCCCTTTCTAGTAATAATTGCCTCATTAAAACCTATCTCTTCTAATTTTCTTCTTAAACGACTTATATTAACCGTAAGAGCATTATCATTAATGTATTCATTATTATTCCATAAATCAGTCATTAAATCATCTCTTGTAACTATATTTTCTAGATTATTTAATAAATTCAAAAAAATTATCATTTCATTTTTAGTTAAAATAATTTCTTCTTTATCTTTTTTTAAAATTCCTTTTGTGGGATATACTAACCAATCATGGTAAGATAAGTGTTCATATGTTTTTTCAGCTCTTTTTAAAACTGCTCCTACTCTTAAAAGCAAAATTGTTGGATTATATGGTTTAGTAATATAATCATCAGCTCCATATGAAATAGATAAAACTTCATCTGATTCACTACTTCTACTTGTTACCATAATAATTGGTGTTTCTTTTAATTTTCTATATTCTTTTAAAATTAATTCCCCATTTATATTAGGAATATTTATATCTAACAAAATTAAATCACATTCAATTTTTAAAATTTGTTCTAAAATATTATTAAAATTATCTATTATTATAACTTGATAATTAGCATTTTCTAATAAGCTTTTTAACTCTTCTCTAATTGATAATTCATCTTCAATAATAATTATTTTTTTCATATTAGTTTTTCCCCTTTTTATATTCTAAAATACTTTTTCTTAATGAACTTTCATAAATCGTATCATCTAATGTTTCTCTATTTGTATCTAAATAATATCCTTTAATTAAAGATTGAACTTCTAAACTTTTATTATTAAAATTTATTGTTTTTATTTCTTTAGAAGAAATTATAAAAAACATAATCGTATATAAAAAGCATAAATTAGAATAATCTTTATCTTTACTTATTTTTGTAAATTCGTTTTTTATAAAAATAGTACATTTTTCTAAATATAAAAAGCTTTTAAGATTTAGAATTAACAATTTTTTATAATCTTTAAATTCTTGTGCTTGAAAAAATGGATCATAAATACTATAAAATGTAAATTTTAAATAAGAATAGAAATATATTTTTAAACTTTTTATAATATTTTTTTCTAAGTATTTTATTTGTTTTTTGACAAAACAAAAAATATTTTTTATTTCTTCTTGATCTGTTAAAGTTCCATTTTCAATTTTAGATAATATAACTATATTGTTTTCATAAACACTTGAATAATCCATTTTATATCCCTCTTTAAAAATATTATAGCATAAAAAAAATCTTACAATATTACTTCTTTGTAAGATTTAATTTTTCTAATAAACATAAGTATGTATACTTAACTTTCTTATCATATCTTGCATTAAATAATCATCTTTCATAAAACATATTTCTTTTTGATTATTTGTTGGATTTAAAACAACAGTATATATCTTTCCATCTTTACTTTTAAAACTTGCTGTAATTAATTCATTTGTATATATACTTGAAAAAATAACTTTTGAACTAGGTGGAATTAAAGAAAGATGTTTTAAAAAATAATAAATTGGCGTTTTAATAAAATCATCTTCTTTTTGGTTCAATATTATTGGACTTTTACAAAAGTTTTCAGCGTGATTAGGACCACCATTAAAATCTAATAATAAATTCCAATCTATAAAAGCATTCATTCCATGATTAATATTTCCTAAAATCTCATTCATATAAAGACAAGCATCAATAATCCATGCTTTTTCATCGTATTCACTAAAGCCTGTACAGCATTCCGTTTCAAACATCAAAAGTTCTGGAAAAGTATTATGTGCTAATTCTAAATTTTCAAAATAAGTTCCACTATACCAATGAAAAGCAACACCTTTTATATATTCACTCTTTTCTTGATATATTTCTTTTACATTTTTAAATAACCTATCCTTGTTATGATCCCATAAAAAAATTTTTGTTTTTAAATTTTCCTTTTTTAAAGCAGGAATTAAAAAATTATAAATAAATTCTCGTTGTTCTTGTAAACTGTAATAACAAGATTCCCAAATTTGTTTAGCAAACGGTTCATTTTGAATTGTTAAATAATCAATGTTAATTTTTTCTTTTTGATAAGCCTTTAAATATTTAATTAAATATTCTGCATAAAGTTTATAATATTCTTTTTTTAAAATTCCTCCATTTGCTAAACTATTATTATCTTTCATAAATTTAGGTGGACTCCAAGAGCTAGCTAAAAAGGATATTTTTTTCTTTTTCAATGCATCTTTTATTAAAGGTAAAATCGTTTGATAATCTTTTTCAATAGTAAATTTATTTAAATCGGCTTCATCTAAATAACTATATTCATTTAAGGAAAAGTCACAACTTCCGATTGGAATTCGACCAAATTGATAATTTAGACCATTTTCTCTAAAATATGAATCAATAAATTCTTGTTGTTTCAATTTAGGTAATTTTAAATAATTAAAATTTGATGATACTGTAAAAGCTCCACCTAAACCTAACCATTCTTGCTTTTCAATATCTGGCTCTAAAGTAATTAAACTCCATTCCCAAAAGCAATCAGGAATTCGTAAAGCAATATCTTCTTCTTGAAAATACTTGTCATTATAAATGTCTGTAACAAATTTTTTCATTCTGTAATTTCAATAACTTTCTTTAAAACATCACCATATTTTTCAAGTGCTGTTTCGCCATCATTTACTAAAAATTCTGTAAAATCAATATTTCTTTCTACTATTTGATTATCTAAAGTAATTTCCTTTCCTTTAATTTGGCCATTTTCTTTTTTAAATAAATCTAAAGCTTCTTTAGCATTTACTAAAACAAGTCCAGATACTTCATTAGGATCCATTTGAAAATCTTGATAATTTCCTTCATATAAATCAACATAAACATTAGCAAATGCCCGGTCTTTAAAAATTGAACCATCTTCTTTTACTCTATCCATTTTAAAAGGTACAATTGCTACAAAAGTCGCATCACTAGCGTCAATATCCAAGCCTATTTCTTCTTTTATTTCTCTTTGAAATGCCTCAGTTACACTTTCTCCCGCACTTAAATGCCCTGAACTAGTTGTATATAAGGTACCGCGATCAGCTCTTCTTTGAAAAAAGATATTTCCATCTTTATCGTACAACCAACAATGAACTGTTTTATGCCACAATCCCTTTTCATGAACAACTTTTCGATCTTCTGTTCCAATAAATTCGCCATTTTCGTTATAAATATCTAATTTTTCCATTATCCTCACCAACCTAACTAATAAAAGTATACCTTTTTTTAAAATTTAAAGCAATTAAAAAATGCTAAAGATTATTCTTCAGCATTTTCTTCTTTATTTAAAATTTCTTCATCATTAATAGGTGCGTCTACTTCATCGCCACTTTCATCCATTAATGATTCTTCTAATACTTCACTTGCTTCATCATCCATAAATTGTTTTTGAAGTTCAAGTTCAATATCGCTATATTGTCTTGCACCTGTACCAGCTGGAATTAATTTACCAATAATAACGTTTTCTTTAAGTCCTCTTAAATAGTCAACAGATCCCTTTATTGCCGCATCAGTTAAAACTCTTGTTGTTTCTTGGAATGAAGCAGCTGATAAGAATGGATCAGTTTGTAAAGAACTCTTTGTAATACCAAGCATTATTGGACGTCCTTTAGCAGGAACTTTTCCAGCTAAAATAACTGGTTTATTAGCTTCAGTAAATTCATGCAATGAAATACTTAAACCTTCTACTAAGTTAGTATCTCCAGCATCAACTACTCTAACTTTATTAATCATTCTCTTAACAATAATTTCAACGTGTTTATCATTAATATCAACACCTTGTAATTTGTAAACCATTTGAATTTCTTTTAAGATATATTCTTGAGCAGTTATTGGATCTGTTACCGCAAGTAATTCTTTTGGTGAAATAACACCTTCAGTTAATTTATCACCTGCTTGAACAACATCACCTTCATGAACACGTAATTTCATATTGTAATTTGTTACATGTTCTCTAGTTTCAACATCGTTTATAACAACGATACGATATTTACCATTTTCATCTTTAATGGAAGCAACTTTACCACTAATTTCAGCAATTGTAGCTTTTCCTTTTGGATTACGAGCTTCAAATAACTCTTCAACACGAGGAAGACCTTGTGTGATATCGTCTCCACCAGCAACACCACCAGAGTGGAATGTACGCATTGTAAGCTGTGTACCAGGTTCACCAATTGATTGAGCAGCCATAATACCAACAGCTTCACCAGTTTCAACAACATTACCAGTTGCAAGGTTACGACCATAACATTTTTGACAAACGCCATTTTCAGTTTTACAAGTTAAAATACTTCTAATTTCAACCTTTTTAATACCAGCATCAGTAATTTTCTTAACGATGTTTTCAGTAATTTGAACACCTTTATCAGCAATTACTTCTTTAGTTTCTGGGTTAACAATTTTTTGAGCTGTAAAACGACCTAAAATACGTTCAGCAAGTGGTTCGATAACACTACCATCTTTATCATTAATTAAATCAGATACTTCAACACCATGAATAGAACCACAGTCTTCTTCTTTAACAATAATATCTTGAACAACTTCAACTAAACGACGAGTTAAATATCCTGAGTCAGCAGTACGTAAAGCGGTATCAGCAGATCCTTTTCTTGAACCGTGACTTGATAAGAAGAATTCAGACACTGTTAAACCTTCTGAGAAGTTTGAAGTAACTGGAATTTCAATTGTTGAACCATCTGGCTTAGCCATTAAACCACGCATACCAGCAAGTTGTGAGAAGTTTGAAAGTGATCCACGTGCTCCAGAATTCATCATCATAAATAATGGATTATCAAAATCACCATCGGCAATTTGTTTTAATTCATCTTTAATTTTATCATTAGCTTTATTCCAAATATCAATTACTGTATTATAACGTTCTTCTTCAGTAATCATACCACGTTTAAATTGTTTATTAATCTTTTCAACTAATTCTTGTGATTCTTTAATTACTTCATGTTTTGTTTTAGAAGGAACTATATCAGCTGCTGAAACAGTAATACCAGCAATTGTTGAATATTTAAATCCTAAGTCTTTTAATTTATCAAGGAAAATACTAGTTTCAGTTGTATGATAACGTTTAAATACTTGAGCAATGATTTTTCCTAAATCGCCTTTAACAAAAGGTTTTGTAAGAGGCATTTGTTCTATTGCTTCTTTAATATTTGTTCCCATAGGTAAGAAATATTTATTTGGCGTAATACCTTCAATATTTTCTTTTGTTGGTTCATTAATATAAGGATAACTATCTGGCAAAATTTCATTAAAAATAATTTTACCACAAGTTGTAACTAAATAAGTTTTCATTTGTTCTTCTGTAAACAATTTATGTTTAAATGAACGAGTTGGTAAAGCTATTCTTGTATGAAGTGTAATTTCTTTTCTTTCATAAGCCATTAAAACTTCATTTGGATCTTTATAAACTTTACCTTCGTGTTCTTCTCCAGCTTTTTCTTGAGTTAAATAGCAGTTACCTAATACCATATCCTGTGAAGGCGTAACAATTGGTTTTCCATCTTTTGGATTTAAGATATTTTGAGCTCCTAACATTAATATTCTAGCTTCTGCTTTAGCTTCTTCAGAAAGAGGAACGTGAACAGCCATCTGGTCACCATCAAAGTCAGCATTAAATCCTGTACAAACTAATGGGTGTAACCGGATTGCTTTACCACCTACTAATTTTGGTTCAAATGCTTGAATACCTAAACGGTGAAGAGTTGGCGCACGGTTAAGCATTACAGGATGTTCTGTAATAACATCTTCTACTACATCCCATACTGAGTCATCTTTACTATCAATTAATTTTTTAGCGCCTTTAATATTATGAGCTAGACCACGTTCTACTAAACCATGAATAACATGTGGTTTAAATAACTCTAAAGCCATATCTTTTGGAATACCACATTGATACATTTTTAAATTTGGCCCAACAACGATAACGCTTCGTCCAGAGTAGTCTACACGTTTACCAAGTAAGTTTTGTCTAAAACGTCCTTGTTTACCTTTTAACATGCTAGATAAACTCTTTAATGGACGGTTACCGGCGCCTTGAACACTTCTTCCACGACGACCATTATCTAGTAAACTATCAACTGCTTCTTGAAGCATTCTTTTTTCATTTTGAACAATAATTGTTGGAGCGCCTAATTCAAGTAATTTTTTTAAACGATTATTACGGTTAATAATTCTTCTATATAAATCATTTAAATCACTTGTCGCAAATCTTCCACCATCTAATTGAATCATTGGTCTTAAATCAGGTGGAATAACTGGAAGTGCTTCTAAAATCATCCATTCAGGACGGTTACCACTTTCTTGGAAAGCAACTAAACAATCTAGTCTTTTAACTAAACGAATTCTTTTTTGACCAGTTGCGTTTTCTAACTCTTTTCTTAAATCTTCAACTTCTTTATCAATATCAACTTCTTCTAAAAGAGTTTTAATAGCTTCAGCTCCCATACCAACTTTAAAGCTGTTACCATATTTTTCATAATAAGCACGATATTCTTTATCAGAAAGTGTTTGTTTTTTCATTAATGGAGCGCTTCCTGGGTCAATTACAACATAACTTACAAAATATAAAACTTCTTCCAAATCTCTTGGACTCATATCAAGAACAAGTCCCATTTTAGAAGGTACACCTTTAAAAAACCAAATGTGAGAGCAAGGAGAGGCTAATTCAATATGCCCCATCCTTTCACGACGTACTTTTGATTTAGTAACTTCAACACCACAACGATCACAAACAACATTTTTATAACGTAATCTTTTATATTTTCCACAAGAACATTCATAATCTTTAGTAGGTCCAAAAATTTTCTCACAAAATAGTCCATCACGTTCAGGTTTTAAAGTACGATAATTAATTGTTTCAGGTTTTTTTACTTCACCATAAGACCAAGAACGGATTTGTTCTGGACTTGCAAGTCCTACTTTTATTCCTTTAAAATTGTTTACTTCGATCATAAATCTTCCCCCTCCTCATTTTCATCTAAAGAGATATCACCTGGAAATTCTAAATTGTCTAAACTATCTTCTTCAAACTCATCATCTTCTTCATAAGGTTCTAAATTAACTGTAACTTCAGGTTCTACTTCATCATTTTTCATATCAATTTCATCAATTTTTATAATATCTTCTTTTTCTTCTTCTGCTTCAATTGATTTTAAATCTAAAACTTCATCTTTATTATTAATAATTTGAACATTTAAACCTAAAGCTTGGAATTCTTTAATTAATACTCTAAATGATTCTGGAACACCAGCTTGATTAACAGTTTTACCTTTTACTAAAGCTTCATAAACTTTAACACGACCAATTACATCATCAGATTTAATTGTTAAAATTTCTTGTAATACATGAGCAGCACCATAAGCATATAATGCCCAAACTTCCATTTCACCAAAACGTTGTCCACCAAATTGAGCTTTACCACCTAAAGGTTGTTGAGTAACTAAACTATATGGACCAGTAGCTCTGGCATGTAACTTATCATCAACCATGTGATGAAGTTTTACCATGTACATAACACCAACATTAATTTTGTGTTCAAAAGGTTCACCTGTACGACCATTAATAAGTGTTACTTTACCATCTTCACTCATACCAGCTTCACGCATTTCTTCGTGAATATCATCTAAGTTAGCACCATCAAATACTGGTGTAGCATAATGAACGCCTAATTTTTTACCAGCCATACCTAAATGAACTTCTAGAATCTGACCAATATTCATACGAGATGGAACACCTAATGGATTTAACATAACATCTACTGGCGTACCATCTGGTAAATATGGCATATCTTCTTCTGGTAAAACTAAAGAAATAACACCTTTATTACCATGACGACCACTCATCTTGTCGCCTACTTGAATTTTACGTTTTTGAATAATATATACACGAATTATTTTAAATACACCTGCTGGAAGTTCATCGCTATTTTCCTTTGTATAAACTTTAACATCATGAATAATACCAGCAGCACCATGTTCTACTCTTAATGAAGTATCTCTAACTTCTCTTGTTTTTTCGCCAAAGATAGCATGTAATAATTTTTCTTCACTAGTTAATTCTTGAACACCTTTTGGTGTAACTTTACCAACTAAAATATCGCCATCTTTAACTTCTGTACCAATTCTAACTATACCATTAGAATCCAAGTTTTTACGTGCTTCTTCACCAACATTAGGAATATCTCTTGTAATTTCTTCAGGTCCTAATTTAGTATCGCGACATTCAATTTCATAAGTTTCAATATGTAAAGATGTATAAACATCATCTTTAACAAGTCTTTCATTCAAAATAACGGCATCCTCATAGTTATAACCATTGTAAGTCATGAATGCAACCGTCATATTTTTACCTAAAGCAAGTTCTCCATGATCAGTACTTGGACCATCAGCAATAATTTGTCCAGCTTTAATTTGGTCTCCTTTATGAACAAGTGGTACATGATTTGAACAAGCTCCAGCGTTGTTTTCTTCAAAATTAGCTAAATAATAAACATCTTTACCTTTAGCATTTAAAACAACTATTTTTTTAGCATCAGCATAATCAACTACACCATCAGCTTTAGCTACAACACTACTACCAGCATATTTAGCCGCAACACACTCTACTCCAGTACCAACAATTGGTGCTTCAGCTTTTAATAAAGGTACAGCTTGACGTTGCATGTTTGAACCCATTAATGTACGATTGGCATCATCATAGTTCAAAAATGGAATACAACTAGTTGTAATAGAAACTACTTGACTAGGTGAAACATCCACAAAATCAACTTTATTTTTATCAACCATAACATTATCGCCATTATAACGAACGATAACTTCATCATCAACAATACAATTATTATCATCCAAAGCAATATTTGCTTGTGAAATATAATAATCTGTTTCTTCATCAGCAGTCATATAATGAACATCATCCATTTGAACAACGCCATTAATAACTCGACGATAAGGTGTCATTATAAAACCATATTCATTAATTTTTGCATAACCTGCTAAAGAAGTAATAAGTCCGATGTTTTGTCCTTCTGGTGATTCTATTGGACAAATACGACCATAGTGACTAGCATTAACGTCACGAACATCCATTCCAGCACGATCACGAGAAAGTCCACCAGGTCCTAAGCTTGATAAACGTCTTTTATCAGTTAACTCTGCAATTGGGTTAATTTGATCCATAAATTTTGAAAGTTGTGATGAACCAAAGAATTCTTTTAAAACAGCAGTAACTGGACGAATGTTAATCAATGATTTTGGTGTAATATCTTCAGTTTCTTGAGTAGTCATTCTTTCACGAATAACTCTTTCCATTCTAGCCATACCAACTTGGAATTGTTTTTGAATTAATTCACCAACTTGTCTTACACGACGATTTCCTAAATTATCGATTTCATCAGTATTACCAATACCAGCATGTAAATTTAAATAATAATTAACTGCGGCATAAACATCTGGAATAATTAAACGACGTTCTGTAGTAGTTGATAAAACACCAATAATTGGAATAATTTTATCTGGACTATTTTTATCATAAACTTTAATTTCTTGAACTTCATCATATTGATCTAATTCTTCATGAATTAAAACTTTATGAACTCCAAAACCAGCATTTAATGCAGGTTTCATTTTTTCTAAAATATCTTTAGTAACTAAAGTATCTTTAGAAACAACAACATTTCCTTCACTATCTTTAATATCTTCTGCTAATGTACAACCTACTAAACGATCTGCAACATTTAATTTTTTATTAAATTTATAACGACCAACTTTAGCTAAGTCATAACGGAAATGATCAAAGAAACGCATAATTAATTGATTTTTAGCTGAATCTAATGTTGCTGGTTCACCTGGACGTAATTTTTCATAAATTTCAATTAAAGCTTCATCAGTATTTTTTGTACTATCTTTTTCAAAAGTATTAGTAATAAAATCATTTTCACCGAATACTTTTGTAATGTCTTCATTACTAGATAGTCCTAATGCTCTTAAGAAAGTCGTAATAGGCACTTTTCTTGTACGATCAATTCGAACATAAATAACATCACGAGCATCAGTTTCAAATTCTAACCATGTTCCTTTATTAGGAATCATTTCGCCACTTAAAATACGACGACCATTTTTATCAATTTCTCTTTTAAAGTAAACGCTTGGACTACGTACTAATTGAGAAACTATAACTCTTTCAGCTCCATTAATAATAAATGTTCCTGAATCAGTCATTAAAGGCATATCACCCAAGAAAATTTCTTGTTCTTTAACTTCTCCTGTTTCATGAATAAAAACACGAGCTTGAACCTTTAATGGTGCAGCATAGTTGACCATTCTTTCTTTTGCTTCCTTAATTGAATATCTTGGTTCATCAAAAGAATAATCCCCAAAATCAATAGTTACATTACCTGTAAAACTTTCTACCGGAAATAATTCGTCAAAAACTTCACGAATTCCCTCTTCTAAAAATTTTTGATAACTTTTCTTTTGAATTTCCAAAAGATCAGTTAATTCCATAGTGTTTTTGCTTTTTGAAAAACTTCTTCTTGTTCTGTAATCTCCACATTTTTTTAATTTGTAAGCCACGATTTCACCCCATCCAATTTCTATTTTTGAAAACTCATTTTAACGTCAAAAAAACTAACACGTCACTAATTTATAATTTTAGCAATATATTCCTTAGTTGTCAACGGTTTTCGCACGAACAATATAAAAACCTTTATCTTTTATAATCACCTCATTTGTATATATATCTGAGATCTCTTTCATAATACTTTTGACCCCTTGGTCTTTACG
>CALVWG010000124.1 GCA_944364655.1 uncultured Bacilli bacterium
TCATAACCGGTAGGTCCGGGGTTCGAGTCCCTGATGGCCCACCAAATCTTTAGGGGTATAGCTCAGTTGGTAGAGCAGCGGTCTCCAAAACCGCGTGCCGAGGGTTCAAGTCCTTCTGCCCCTGCCATAAAGCGTTACCAAAAAAGATGTAACGCTGAAAAAGCCCGATTTATCGGGCTTTTTTTATTGCCATTAAGCAGAATATTATTTTACAAAATCGTAGATGTTTTTATAGTTTTTTTAAAACTGTAGGGATTCGAACCTTAGGTTTGGAGAGATTAACATACTTACAGCCTAATAACAAATACTGTTATTAGTTTTTTACATTAAAAAAGCAATTAAATATTGAAAATTGTATTTATTTCTTCAAGTATTATAATTAGTACTGATAAAAAATCATTAGTCACTTTTTTATCATTATTTTTAGTATAAAAAGAATTTAATATGTCTAATAAATGTTTTTAATTTTTTATTGAAATATCAGTCGATAGATTTAGTCAGAGAGAAGATTATAATTAACTTTTATTTTTATTCCCAAATTAATATTTAGATATGGAAATAGTGTTCCTTTTTAATTGTAGTAAAAATTCAAAAAGTTATTAAAAGTGAAAATATTAGATTCTAAAACACTTGTAATTTTTATTTATTCGTTAGTTCACATTTGATTTTCGAAAATTTATTATCAAAAGTTTTTTTATAATTATAATTTAAAAGATACGGTTGACTTCTTTATATTTTAATTTATTGTAAATAAGCATTTATGTGAAGATTGTTTAATTTAATTTTTTTATTCGCTGGACGAACATGCATATATCTTGTATAATAAATACAAGATATACAAATATGAGTACTTTGAAAATAGAATAGGTGAAATCACAAATAAAAAATAGGAATGTGTGGACGATTAAATAAAATGATGAAATGAGTTTATTGTTTATACAGAGTATAAACAAATGTACTAGTTAATAAAGTTGATATTTCAATTCAGAAAACTGATTGCCTTGAATTTGCTGAAAGACAAAATGGATGTGTGTTACAAAAGAATTTAAGAGAACGGAATTCAAGGATGTAAAGCGTTTTAAAAGACATAGAAATAATTCATTATAGTATAAAGTTTTCACAGAAAAAATTTGACATTCTTTTTGTATTTAGTTTTGACAGATTCAACAGACGGCAAAATGAAATACAATTCGTTGTGAACGGGTTAACTTAACTAGGAATAGATGTTTAAGACATAAAGAAAAATAGTATAGATTCTTAGACGAAACTGAGCATCTTAAAAATTTATACGCTTTTGGAAGACAAACGGTGCAAGTAGAAAAAATTAAATTTGGTGTTAAAAAAGAAAACTATCCAATTGACTATACAAAGAATTTATTGCAAAGCATAGATTATATGCATAAACAAAATGTAAATAGATTAATATGAAGTTTAGATGAAAATATAAGAAACAAGAAGGAAATAAGAGACTCGATTAAAGAGTAAAGGTAAATAAATATAAAATAATTATTTAAGTATATCAATTAATACTATAATTAAGGTAGAAAAATTTAAAATACATTTACGAAGAAAAACACTAGAAAATCATTAAAGCAAGATATATAAAATATGGAGGGGAAAATGTTAAATCGTAATATCAAAATAGATTTGCATATTCATTCCAAAGCAAGTGCATATAAAGAAGCGAATGGGTATGTAGATGAAAGTAAAATAGAGAATGTTGATGTTTTATTATCTAAATTGCAAGAAAATAATGTTAATTTAATTTCAATAACAGATCATAATTGCTTTGATTATGAACTGTATAAAAAAATAAAAGAACTAATAAGCAAAGGGCCATACATAGATATAAAAAATATTTTGCCTGGTGTGGAATTTGATGTCAAGTTAGAAGACAACAGTAATATCGCTTGCCACATTATTTGTATATTTGATGACTGTAATGTAGAAATTATATCAAAGATACAAAGTAAAATAGAAGAAGTAAGAAAAATAGAAAATAAAGATGAATATTATACATTAAATGAATTTGAAAATATATTATATAAAATTGGTACAAGTGTATTGTTAATAGCTCATCAAAAAAGTGATTTAGAAGTTAAAGAAACTTTTAAAAACCACCATAGTTTGTCAGAAGCGGTGGAGAATCCAAAAGAATGGATAAAAACAGGTTTTATCAATGCACTAGAATATCAAAAGCCTAGAGTTCAAGGAATGATAAAAAATAATTTAAAAGAAATGAAAACAAAATTTGCAACAATTACAGGTAGTGATTGTCATGTATGGTCTGCATACCCTAATAAAGATGATAAAATAAAAAAAGGAAAAGAATATTTAACAACAATTAAATGTTTACCTACATTTAAAGGACTAGTTTTAAGCTTAACTTCACCAGAAACAAGGTTTGAGAGAAGTGATGAAGGTAATAATTTAAACTACATAAATGAAATAAAACTAGGAGATAAAAGCTATGAATTATCAACAGGTATAAATGCTATAATTGGAGAAAATGGTGCAGGTAAATCATATATTTTAGGAAAATTAAACGGAGAAGAGGACAGAAAATATAAAAAAATTGATGATATTAATAATATAAAAATTTCTAAAGTTGGAAATCCAACTACAAATAAAATTAGCCAAGGAGAAATAATAGAAAAAGTTAAGTCAGGTAACTTATTGGATAACGATTCTGAATTTTATGATGAAATTCCGACAATAAATGAATTTAAAAATAATATCATTGATTTTGTAAATAACTTAAAAAAATATGTAGAAGAAAGAATTAAGAAAAGAGAAAATCAAGACAAAGCAATAGTTTAAAAATACGAATAAAAGAATTCAAAGAAATTAAAAATTATTATATATCTTTAAATGCAGATGTTGAAACTGAAGAAAATAATCCAAAAGATAGATATATTGAAATTAATGATATATATACAAAACTTTATAATGAATATAGATCTAATACTAAATTTTATACAAAAGAAAAAGAGGTTGCAATAAATAAAATATTAACATCATTGCAAGATTTAAGAAAAATTATTGCAAAAGAACGAGATGAAATAAATCAAAAGAATAAAATTAAAAATGTTATTACAGGAGTCTTTTATGAAATAAATACAAAAATTAAAGCTGATAGAACATCACAAGAAAATGAAAATGAAGATATGATTACAGAAATTCGTGATTTTGCATTGAAAATAAAAAATTATATTATAAATAAAGATGAAGAAATGAAATTTCCTAATTTTCCAAAAGCAATTGAGGGAACAAGTGTTAAAGCCAAATATGGTTTTAGATTTATTAAAGAAGCCAAATATAATAATGCAAATTTAGAAAGAATCTTATATAAGGATTTATTTATTCAAAATTACCAATCTAAAGAAAAGATTATGAATATTAACAATAGGGATGAGTTTGCCAATGCAGTAAAAGGTTCAAGTACATATGAAATGATAAACAAAAGTTTAATTTCTAAAGTTCAGAAATATATTGCAGAATATACTAGAGAAGAAACTAGGATTAAAGATGAAAACGGAACAGATGAAATTGGTACTACTCCCGGAGAAATTGCTTTAACATACTATAAACTTCAGTTATCAAGAGAAATTAATAGTGATGTTATTTTGATTGATCAACCAGAAGATGATATAAGTATGAAAAGAATAGAAAATTATTTGATAGATTATTTTAATAGTGTACGAGATAAAAAACAAGTAATATTTGTAACACATAATCCTCTTTTAGTTGTTAATTTAGATGTAGATAATGTAATAGATATAACTAAAGACAGAAAAAATGCTTTAAGTATTAAAGCAGGCTGTTTAGAAGATGATGATTTGTTAGAAGTAGTTAGCGAAAGCCTAGATGGAGGTAAAGAAGCAGTAGAAAGGAGATTAAAAGTATATGGAACAAATTGAAATTACAATAATTAAAGAAGGAAAAGATATATTAATTACTAGCACAGAAGGAAGACAAATAAAA
>CALVWG010000125.1 GCA_944364655.1 uncultured Bacilli bacterium
AGAGTTAACAAAGTTTAGATTTTATATAATAACTAATAAAAAATTAAGTTCCCGAGTAAAAAATATAAAAAAAGAAAATATTGCAAATAAACCGGTAGAATTAAATGTTTGGGATATAACAAGGCTATATAATATTTTTACTTCTAAATTAGGAAAAGAAAGTATAGAAATTGATTTTTTGAAGACGATGGAAAATGGTATTCCGTGTGTTAAAGCTACACAAAATGAAGAATATTCATCTTATTTAGCGGTAATTCCAGGGGAAATTTTGGCACAACTTTATTTGGAGTATGGATCAAGACTGTTAGAAGGAAATGTAAGGTCATTTTTAAGTGTTAAGGGAAAAGTAAATAAAGGAATAAGAAATACTATTTTGAACAATCCGATAATGTTTTTTTCATATAATAACGGTATTTCTGCAACTGCAACGGAAGCTATAATAAGTGATGACGGTATGTTTATTACTAATTTGAATGATTTGCAAATAATCAATGGTGGTCAAACTACCGCTTCGATTGCAAATGCTAAACTACAAGATAAAGCAGATTTAAGTAAAATTTATGTTCCAATGTAGCTTTCTATTGTTAACAATGAGAAAGCGAAGGAAATGATACCTGAAATTTCTAAATGTGCAAATAGTCAAAATAAAATTGATGAGGCAGATTTTTTTTCGAATCATCCATATCATATAAGGCTAGAAGAATATTCAAGAAAAATTTTTGCTCCTGCTGTAAATGGGAATCAATATCAAACAATTTGGTTTTATGAAAGGGCCAGAGGACAATATATACAAGAACAAATGAAACTAACTCCATCTGAAAAGAAGAAATTTCAGATGAAAAATCCCAAAAGCCAATTACTAAAAAAAGTGGATGTTGCAAAATATATTAATACATATGAATATATGCCTCATATAGTTAGTCGTGGAGCGCAAGCAAATATGAGATATTTTGCCGAAAAAATTTCAAAATTTTGGAATCAGAATAACACCATATATAATGAATATTATTTCAAAAAAATTATTGCTCTTGCGATAATATTTAAATCTACTGAAAGAATAGTTACTAATCAAGAATGGTATAAAGAAATCAAGGCATACCGAGCAAATATAGTAACATATGCTATATCTATAATATTCAATGAAATAAGCAAAAGAAATTTAAATAAGACTATTGATTTTAAAGCAATATGGAATAATCAAAAAATAAGTAAAGAGTTAGAAGACCAACTTATTATTACTACCAAAGAAACATTTGATTTTATTACTAGAGATGATAGATTAACTTTGAATGTTACTGAATGGTGTAAAAAAGAAGCTTGTTGGGATAGAGCTAAAAATATTTCTTTTACTCTTACTGATGCTTTTATTAATAGCTTAATTGATGTTAATGAAGAAAATCAAGAAAAGTTAGATTCAAAACGAGAAAGAAAAACTGAAAATCAATTAAATTTTGAAATAGAAGTTGTAAATTTAGGGGACGAATATTGGAAAAGAGTATTAGAATTTGGTAAAAACAATAAGCTATTAACGCCAATGGAAGAAGATTTGATTAAAGTTGCATGTAATTTGAAATTCAAGTTACCATCTTCTAAACAGGCAAAATACATTTTGGAAATTAGAGATCGATTATATTTGGATGGTTTACCAAAAAATTGAAGGAAATTATATTTATTACTAGCATTTTTTTTGAATACCTGGTAAAATTATGATAGAGGTGGATAGCATATGCTAAAAATGGTCGAAACTTTTAGCGGAATCGGGGCTCAAGCTAAAGCATTATCAAATATTAAGCAGAATTATGGATTGAATTTTGAAATTTTAAAAACTGCAGATTGGGATATAAATGCCATAATAGCATATGATTTAATACATAACAAACAAAAAAAAACAGTTTATGATTTTATGTCTAAGGGTGAATTGTTAAAATTTTTAAAATCCTATACTTTAAGTACAGATGGTAAAACTCCTGCAACTCAAGAAGCGATAGAAAGACTTGATATTAATGTTTTAAGGAAATTGTGTAAAGCCATAGATAATAGTAAAAATTTAGTTAGTGTAACAGATATTCATGGAAAAGATTTACCAAATGATATGAATATATTAACATATTCTTTTCCATGTCAAGATTTATCTATTGCACGAGCTTGGCATGGTTCTTCTGGTGGTATTGATAAAAATGCAAATAATAGATCTAGTATGTTATGGCAAATCGAGAGAATTTTAAAAGAAAGAGAAAAAGAAAGTTTAGAGTTGCCTCGCTTTTTATTAATGGAAAATGTTAGAAATATTCAATCCAAAGAACACAAAGATAACTTTGCAAAATGGCGAAAGTCTTTAGAAAAGTTGGGATATGTTAATTATGTGTATAAATTGAATGCTAAGGATTTTGGAATTCCGCAAAACAGAGTTCGTGTTTATATGATAAGTTTTTTAGTTGATAAAGACGAAAAATTAGAGCAAAGAATAGGACATTATATTAAAACTCATGATTTGGAAAATTTGGATTATGTTAAGACATTAAACATTAGAAATAAAAATTTAAAAGATTTATTGTGCGTAGATTATTCGAATCCTGTTTATAGACATGAAGCTGATGTAAATCAGATTCATAATACAAAATCTAGACGATATATATGTAAGAATAATGCTCTTTTGTTTGATGGTAATAATTATATAAACTTAGTTCCTACTATAACTACGAAGCAAGATAGACATCCAAATTCAGGAGTGATAAAATATAATCATCATATGAAAGGTAAATGTGATTTTAGATATTTGACGCCAAGAGAATGTTTTATGTTAATGGGATTTGATGAACAAGATTTTCAAATTTTACTAGATAATAATTTTAAAAGCAACAAAACGAAAATGTTTTTTTCAGATTCAAAATTGATTAAAATGGCGGGTAATAGTATTGTTGTGCCTGTATTAGAAGAAATATTTAAACAAATAAATTTTATTAATGACAATATTTATCCAAAAAATAAATAAGAATGTTATTATCGTAGTTGTAATTTAATGTTATTATGGTTAGCCTATAGCGGTTAACTTTTTTATTTATAGAATTTGTTTTTATATGCTATAATGTAATTGTTTAAAAAATTATTGGGAGTGATGGTATGCTAAAAGGAAAACCATTTGTAAAATGGGCTGGAGGAAAAAGACAAATAATTGATAAATTAAAAAAATATGCTCCAGATGAATTTGATACATATTTTGAACCATTTGTTGGTGGTGGTGCTTTTCTTTTTGAATTATCACCTAGAAAAGCAGTAATAAATGATTTTAATCAAGAGTTAATGAATGTATATAATGTTTTATGTGATGAAGATAAGTTTAAGAAAATGTGTAAAGTTTTAAATAGTTATGAAAAACAACATTCGGAAGAATTTTATTATGAAATAAGGAATAAAGATCGAAATAAAAAATCATTTTCTAAGTTATCCGATTATACTAGAGCAGCTAGAACGATTTATTTGAACAAAGCGTGTTTTAATGGCTTATATCGAGTTAATAGTAAAAATGAATTTAATGTGCCATTTGGTAAAAAAACTAAAGTAAATACTTATGAAGGAGATAATTTAATTACAGTAAGTAATTATCTTACAATGAATGATGTAAAAATACTATGTTGTGATTTTGCTACTGTGGTAAAAGATGCTAAAAAAGGAGATTTTATTTATTTTGATCCACCATATGATTCTGATACATCAACTTTTAATAGTTATACAGAAGATGGATTCGGTAAAGACGAACAAAAAAGACTGGCTAAAGTTTTTAAAGATTTAGATTCTTTGGGATGTTATGTAATGTTATCAAATCATAATACACACCTTGTAAATGAGCTTTATAAGGGTTATAATATACATGTGATTGAGGCTAAACGAAATATAAATGCTAATGCCAAAGGGAGAGGAAAAGTAGAAGAAGTTATTATTACTAATTATATTAATAATGAAGATATAAAATAAAAAAAAGGAGGTTTTAATGAATTTAAAGTATTATTATGATCAAGAAAATTTTAAATTATTACATGGTGATTCATTAAAAATTTTGAAGAAATTTCCTCCTAAAAGTGTTGATATGATATTTGCTGATCCACCATATTTTTTATCGGGCGATGGTATTACTTGTAGCGCTGGTAAAATGGTTAGTGTTAAAAAAGGTGCTTGGGATGAAAAAGTATCAACTGTTGAAAAACATAAGTTTAATAAAAATTGGATTAAGTTATGTAAGGAAGTATTAAAAGATGATGGAACCATTTGGATAAGTAGTACTATGCATAATATTTATTCAATTGGTATGGCTTTAGAAGAAGAAGGATTTAAGATAATTAATAATATCACATGGCGAAAGTTAAATCCTCCTCCTAATATCAGTTGTAGGGCTTTTGTTCATTCGACTGAAACAATTTTATGGGCCAAAAAAGATATAAAAAATGTTAAACATAGATTTAATTATGAAGTAATGCGCGAAATGAATGGTGGGAAACAAATGAAAGACGTTTGGGAAACATCATTAACTAAACCGAGTGAGAAAAAATATGGTAAGCATCCAACTCAAAAACCGCTAGAATTATTAGAGAAAATTATTTTAGCCTCAACTGTCGAAGGTGATTTAATTTTAGATCCTTTTAATGGAAGTGGGACTACGGGAATTGTAGCAAATAAGTTAAATAGAAAATATATTGGAATTGAAAAAGAAAAGAGTTATTTAGACTTAACAATTAAAAGAAAGGAAAGTAGTAAATGAAAAGAAGTTTTGATGATGTAATGAGTTCGCTTAAAAAAAGTATAATTCCTGCAGATTTTTTTGTTGATTTTTCGAAAGTATATATTAATATTAAGGAATATGAAGTCCATTTAAATATTTTAAATACTTTAATTGGAAAAGATAATATTGAAGAAGAATTTGTTAATTTAGTATCTCAATATCCAGAAATTTTAAAATCTATTCCTATTTTATTAGCAACTCACGAAAAAAAATTTAACATTGTCAGTGTACCAACAATAGAATTATTAGATTATATAGAAAATAAAAATTATAAAGTGTTTGAAGACCGTTTTATTTGCTATGATTTTACTAATGTTGATCGCACTTTAGAAGAATACGCTTCTTTTTGTAGACAATGTGGCTTATTTGATTTATTAGAAAATAGAAAAATTAAAAATTTAGTGGATTATGCTTTAGGTATCGAAGTGGGATTGGATTCCAATGGTAGAAAAAATAGAACTGGAAAAATAATGGAAAAAATTGTTGAAAAGTTTTTGAAGAATGCTAATATTGATTACCAATCGCAAATGAAATATAGCGAAATAGATAAATTATATAATACTAATTTCTGTTCAATTGGTAAAGCAACAAAAAGGTTTGATTATGTTTTTAAAAGCAAAATAACTAATGAACTTATTGTGATGGAAGTTAACTATTATAATACACAAGGATCAAAACCTAATGAAACCGCTAAGAGTTATATAGAATTAAATAATCAAGTAAAAAATATCGATGGTGTAAAATTTGTTTGGATAACTGATGGTTTTGGTTGGCACAAGTCTAGACCTAATTTAGAAGATGCTTATGATTTAATTGAACATTTATATACAATTAAAGATTTAGAGGATGGAATATTAGAAAAAATATAATAATTAGTAAATAAAGTATTGTTATTTTAAGAAAAAAGGTATAGAAAGGAATGTTAATTAAAAATGAATAATATATGTGGTTTAATTTATATTCTTACAAATCCGTCTTTTCCTGATTATGTTAAAATTGGTTATTCAAAAAATGTGGAAGAAAGAATAAGTAAATTAAATAATTCGGAAGCAGTTCCTTTTGGATTTAGATTGTATGCTACATATGATGTAGAAACACAATCGGCTGATAAAGTATTACATAAAATGATTGATAAATTAAATGCTAATTTGCGCAGCATAGATACTATTAATAATAAAATTCGCGTAAGAGAGTTCTATTTAATTTCTCCGGAAGATGCTTATGAGGTGCTTAAAGATATAGCGACCATTAGTGGAACTAAGAATCGGTTACATTTATTTAAACCAACAAAAGAAGAAATAAAAGAGGAAGAAACTGCCGAAGTAAATAGGGAGTTAGCCAAAAATAGACATTATTTCAAAAGTATTACTTTTAGATCAAGTTTAACGAATAAAACGTATTATTCAAAAACTAAAGAGGATGGTACACTAGGTATTTATGAAGAAGATACTAACAATGAAATACCTAATAATAGTAAACCATCAAAGAAGCAAATTTTATTACAAGCTGTAAGAGATTTGGATGAAGATGTTGATAATACTGCTACTTTATATCAATTACAACATAAATTACAAAAATTATTATCAAAGTAATTATGGTGGTCTTTATCAGAAAAAATAGATTTGTTTAAAGAAGTAAAAAAATACTTCTTTTTTTGAAATTGCAATACAGCAATATAACTTTTGATTTTCATAAAATATTTATTTATAATAATTATATTCATGTTATAATTAATTAGAAGGATGGTGATGTTA
>CALVWG010000126.1 GCA_944364655.1 uncultured Bacilli bacterium
TCCTTATGATTTAACACGTGGGCGCATTGTATGGAATAAAAGATAATGGAGGTAAAATATTATGAAAGTTAGACCATCTGTAAAGAAAATTTGTAAAAAATGTAAATTAATTAAAAGAAATGGAAAAATAATGGTTATTTGTGAAAATCCAAAACACAAACAAACTCAAGGTAAATAAGGAGAGTGAATTTTAAGTATGGCAAGAATTAAAAATATTGAATTACCAAGTGAAAAACATATTTGTATTGGATTAACAGCTATCTATGGTATAGGTAGACCTTTAGCTAAAACAATTTGTAATGATGCTGGAGTTGAAGCATCTAAAAAAGTTAAAGATTTAACTGATGAAGATATCCAAAAATTACGTAAAGAAGTTGATAAATATGTAGTTGAAGGTGATCTTCGTCGTGATGTTCAAATGAGTATTAAAGAAAAAATGGAAATTAATTCTTATCAAGGTATTCGTCATAAAAAAGGTCTTCCTGTACGTGGTCAAAGAACAAGCAGAAATGCTAAAACACGTAAAGGTAAAGGTAAAGTTGTAGCGAATAAGAAAAAAGCAGGTAAATAGGAGGTAATTATTTATGGCATATAATAGAAGAAAAAGAAAAGTTAAAAAGAATGTTCCTGAAGCAGTAGCACATATTCATTCAACTTATAATAATACTATTGTTACAATAACTGATAAAGATGGTAATGTTTTAAGTTGGGCTAGTGCTGGAACTATTGGATATAAAGGTTCTAAAAAGAAAACTCCTTTTGCAGCTGGAACAAGTGCTGAAGCTGCTGGTCGTGCTGCATTAGATTGTGGTGTAAAAAAGGTAGAAGTACATGTTAAAGGCTTAGGAGCTGGTAGAGAAAACGCTATCCGTCAATTACAAGCTGTTGGATTAGAAGTTACAAGTATTATTGATGAAACACCTATTCCACATAATGGATGTCGTCCACCAAAAAGACCAAGAAATTAGTAAGGGGAAGAAGGTAGATTATGATTAAATTTGAAAAACCAGATTATAAAATTACAGAGTATCAAGAAAGCAATCATTTTGGAAAATTTGAGCTTGAACCATTAGAAAGAGGTTTTGGAACAACTATTGGAACAGCTCTACGTCGTGTAATGTTATCAAGTATGCCTGGATGTGCAATTACAACAGTAAAAATTGATGGTGTTTTACATGAATTTCAAAAAATTGATGGTGTTTATGAAGATGTTACAGCTATTGTATTAAATTTAAAAAGTGTTGTTTTAAAAAATCATACTGAAGAAGCTAAGACAATGCATTTGACAGCAAATACACCTGGCCCTGTTACAGCTGGTATGATTGAACATGATCCTGATATTGAAATTGTAAATCCTGATTTTGTTATTTGCAATTTAGTTGAAGGTGGTAAAATTGATATGACTTTGACTTGTAATAATGGTAAAGGTTATGTTGATTCTAAAGAAAATCAAAAATTATTTGCAGAAGATAAACCTGGCGTAGTAGCAATTGATTCTTTGTATAGTCCAGTTGAAAGAGTTGCTGTTGATGTTGAAAGTGCTCGTGTTGGTCATAATGAAAACTTTGATAAATTAATTATGGAAGTTCAAACTAACGGAAGTATTACACCAGAAGAATGTATGGCTTTAGCAGCAAAAATTTTAATTGAACATTTTAATATTGTAGCTGATTTAAATTCAATAAGTGATATGGCTGGTTTAATGAGTGAGAAAAAAGTTGATACAATTACAAAAACTTTAGAAACACCAATTGAAGAAATTGAATTCTCTGTTAGAGCTTATAATTGTTTAAAAAGAGCTGGAATTCATACAGTACAAGATTTAATCAATAAAAAAGAAGTAGAAGTTACTAAAATTCGTAATTTAGGTAAAAAGTCTTTAAAAGAAGTTTTAGATAAAGTTGAAGAAATGGGACTTAAGTTCCGCGATTAAGGAGGTATTTAAAAATGGCTTATAGAAAATTAAGTAGAGATACAAAGAAAAGAAGAAGTATTCTTGCTGGACTTACAAAAACTGTTATTTTAAATGGTAGTGTTGTAACTACTGAAGCTCGCGCTAAAGAAGTTCGTAAATTTGTTGATAAGTTAATTACCTACGGTAAAAGAGGAACTTTAGTTTCTCGTAGAAAAGCTTTAGCTTTTGTTCATAATGATAATGAAGTAGTTAGTAAAGTATTTAATGAACTTGCTACAAAATATCAAGATCGTAATGGTGGATATACTAGAATCATTAAAATTACTGAACGTATCGGTGACGATGCATTACAAGTTAGACTTGAATTAGTATAGAAAAAACTCAGAGATTATCTGAGTTTTTAAATTAAAAAGAAATGTTTATAACAGTGAAGTTATGTTATAATTGTTTTAAGGATGTGAATATATGGAAAAGAAAATTGTCTTAACTGGTATTAGACCAACAGGTAATTTGCATTTGGGACATTTATTTGGGGCTGCTCAAACTTGGTTGAAAATGCAAGAAGAATATGATTTTTATTTGGAAATAGCCGATGTTCAAGCATTAACAGATAATTTTCATGATCCTGATAAAGTTCATAGAAATGTTTTTGAATTAACAAGCGATTTATTATCAATTGGTATAGATCCTAATAAAGTACATTTATTTGTTCAATCACAAATTTCAGAAATAGCTGAATTAACGGTTTTTTATTCTAATTTAGTAACAATGGCTAGACTTTATCGTAATCCAACTGTAAAAACTGAAATTGCTCAAAAAAAGACACTTTTTGGTAATAATGGTGAAAGTGTTACTTATGGTTTTGTAGGGTATCCGGTAAGTCAAGCAGCTGATATAACAGCCTTTAATGGAGAGTTAGTGCCAGTAGGAGAAGATCAGCTTCCTTTAATTGAACAATGTAGAGAAATTGTAAGAAAATTTAATTCAATTTATGGTAATGTTTTAAAAGAACCAGAGCCTTTATTATCTAAGACACCACGAATTAAGGGATTAGATGGAAATGAAAAAATGGGTAAAAGTTTAGGAAACGCTATTTTTTTGGTTGATGATGAAGAGACTATTAATAAAAAAGTTATGGGTGCTTTAACAGATACTAATAAAATAAAAAAGGATGATCCAGCAAATCCGGATGTTTGTATGGTTTATTATTATCACAAGTTAGTTAACAGTGAGAATGTTGATAATATTTGTAAGGAATGTAAACAAGGTTTAAGAGGCTGTGTAGCTTGTAAAAAAGAATTGGCATTAAAAATGAATGAATTTTTGAAAGAAATTCGAAAAAAGAAAGAATATTATCGTGAACATCCAGAAGAAGTATTTGAAACATTAAAAGTTGGAACAGAAAAAGCTCAACAAAAGGCTAAAGAAACAATGGCTAAAGTTAAGACGGCTATGAAAATAGATTATTTTGAAAGGATTAAATAATGGGCTATAAAAGAGGTAATGTTTGGATTATACCAAATAAAATTCAAAATATTGATGATATTTTTTGCAAAGATGTTTTAATTGGCGAAGATCATAATTAAAAAGTTATAGAATATATTAATAAATTAAATTTGCCTTTGACAATTAGTTTAGAAGATTATCATTTAGGTCCATGCGAATTAGCAGAATTGGGTTATATGGTAGTAAAATCTGAAATTAATTCTTCTTTATTAATTTTTTATATTCCAAAAATTGTAAGTAAAGCTCAATTGGAATGGTTTTTAAGTAATCAATATATGTTTTTATCTTTTATTAAAATTGGGGGATATAGTTTAAATGAAGATTGGACCCCTATTAAAGGAATTCAAAATATTCGTTTAGAACTTGTTCGTAAACATAAATTAGAAAAAGATAATCAATTAAAAATGTAATTTTAAAATATGCTTAATTTTAAAAATAAATGTGTTAAATTATGACTTTCCATGGAAATTA
This sequence comes from uncultured Bacilli bacterium, assembly GCA_944364655.1. Lineage (GTDB taxonomy): Bacteria > Bacillota_I > Bacilli_A > RF39 > UBA660 > Ventrenecus. The sequence goes on from CALVWG010000126.1 coordinate 3,893, forward strand.
GATATTGACATGGGGGGGGGGTTATTGTGATAAAATTACCATAGTAAAACTATGGTAATTTTTTGAAAAGAGGAAATATATGAAACTAGAAAAATATAATCCAAAAAATCCTAAAAAAATAGGAATTATAATCTTTACAATAACTTGTATTTTATTAATAACAGGAGTATTTTTATATACCTCATTTGCTTCATTTCAAACCAATGATGAATTTAATATAATAAATGGAAATGTCCAAGAACAAGGTGATTTGTATTTTGCTTTTTATGTAGATGGAAATATATCAAAAACAATGCCTAAAAAGGGAG
>CALVWG010000127.1 GCA_944364655.1 uncultured Bacilli bacterium
CCATAGGACTTACTCTTTTTTTCCATAATTTTAGAGCTTCTTTTTTAAATTCTTCATTTGATGAATATTTTTTTAATACGCTTTTTGGTATAAAGGAAAGTAATATTTTATCTTTTAAATCTTTAAATTTCAATTCTTTATGAAAAATTAAATCATCAACCATTATTTGTACTAGATTAGCTTCTAACGGAACTAAATAATAGCTGCATCTTCCTTGACGAGCATTAATTTCTAATACTTTAAATTTTTTGTCTCTGTCATCATATTTCATGTCTATTTCAAAAAAACCATTCATACCTAATTTTTCCATGAATTTTATGATATTTGATTTAGTTTCTTTAACATTACCATCAAATGTATTTAATCCGTTTATTAAAGCCGCGGCATTGCCGACCATGCTTTTTTTTCGTTCTTGAATACCTATTTGAGCAAAGCTGATAACTTTTACTTTTCCATTTGTATCAACATATACTACACTATCGAATAAATAAGAATCGTTACCTGGAATAAATTCTTGTAATATCATTCGATCATTATAGCCAGATTTTTTTATAATGCTTATTGTTTCTTGTAATTCTTTTTCGGAAAAAATTTTATATATTTTTTTCTTTCCTTCAAATTCTATATGATTATATTGAACAACATTGGCTGGTTTTAAAATTACTGGATAATTCATTGTTGGCAAGATTGTATTTTTTAAAACATCTATGTAGTATGTTTCTGGAAAATTTAAAACTGAATTTTTATATGTTTTATAAAAATTTTCTTTGTTTATTAGACTTTTAATAATTTTTTCATTTTGTTTAAAAAATACTAAGTTTGAGGCAAATTTTTTTTGATTTCTAGCTAAAAAAAGGGAATATGTTTCATTAGTACTTATTACTAATATTTTTTCTTTCTTATTTTTAGCATAATTGTTTAAAATTTTAATAAAAGCCTTTTCTTCCCATAAGTCTTTATGATACTCAATCGTTAAAATATTAGAAAATTTTGTAAAAGCTAATCTATTTTTGGCAATTAAATGTGCTTTTTTACGATAAGCTTCAAAGCACGCTCTCGCCATATAATAGGCATTAGCATCACTTCCCAAAATAAGGACTGAAAAATCCATATGTAACCTCCCTTAATAAGTTATTTCTTCTTTTTCATTATCATGAATATGTACTCTTACAACTCGATTGCTTATTTGGTTAAATAAGTGATACGAATTTATTCCGAGTATTTTACAAACACTACTTATAGGAACATGTTTTCCAAAAATTTCTACTTTCTTACCAACTTCAACTTTTTTAGGGCTATAAATTAATAGCATATCCATGCAATCACTAACTATTTTCAAATAATTTCCGTCAATATATACAAAGCCAAATTTTTTGGTTACACCGTCAGCATAGCCAATTGGTAATGTTAAAATATAGCCATCTTCTTTAATTTTATAAGTATTATAACCGACAACATCATCTTTATATACTGGCCGACAGCTAATAACTTCTGTGTACAATTCCATTGCTGTTTTTAAATTTAAATCATTTTCTAGTATTGTTTGGCTACATTTATATTTTTTTTGAAGAATTTTTCTTTTAATTTTTCTTATTTTACTTTTAATAGACTTTCCATCTTTTCTACTTTGAGAAAAGCCATACATAATTATTCCTAAACGGATGCCATTACAAAATGATAGTTTAGGATGATTTACTAAGGTTAAGCTTCTACCAAAATGAACTATTGGAATATCTTTAAGAGGAATATCACTTGTTATTTCTAAAAAGTTTTTTACTTGTTTATCAAAATACGGATCCATTACCCCTGAAGTTGCAAAATGACTGAAAATTCCTTCGACTTCGATATGATCATTATCTTTTAATTTTTTATAGGCTTCATTTAATTCTTCTTTTTTATAAAATCCTAAACGTTTCATTCCTGAATCAATGGCTAAATGAACTTTTAATTTATCATACAAATCCATTTCAATAATTTTATTAACATAATCTAATGATTCTATTGTTAAAGTTATATTATTATTAATTGCGTCCATGACATATTCTAAACTAATTGGTTCTAAACAAAGTATTGGTATATCGATAGTATATTTTCTAACAGCTAAAGCTTCTTCTAATGAAGAAACTGCTAAGTAATTTATGCCACCTTTAATCAAATCTAAAACGCTTTTTATTCCATGATGATATGCATTATTTTTTACAACGCCAAAATAATATTTATAATCTGGATATTTATTTATAATTTCTTTTACATTTTCAGTAAGTATTTCACCTTTAATAGCCGCATAAGTTTTTCTTTGCATAATATCACCTTCATTTATTTTTTATTATACCAAAAAACCGCTTTGCTTAACAGATAATCGCTAAAACTTGACAATTATAAACAAAAAAATTGATTTTATTTTGTTAAATTTATTTTTATTAATAAATATATTTTTTACTTTAGAGCATAATTTGACAAGTTGACAATAAATTTTCTATAATATTTTTATGACCAAAATTACTGTGAATAATTATGAACTTGATGAAGAACAATTGAAACCGGTATTAGATAATGCCAAATATTCTTTAATAATTGCAGGTGCCGGTTCCGGT